>DASYZN010000157.1:0-10913 GCA_035946105.1 Thermoplasmata archaeon
CACCGAGCGGACCCCGAGCCGATCCATCGCGGTACGCCAGGAGAGGAAGTATCGGTCGGCGAGCAGGAGGGGGTCGATCCCCTGCTCGGCGGCGCGGGCGATCAGCTTGTCGTCGAGGTTCGTCACGTTCTGCACGTAGAACACCCGGTAGCCCCAATGCCGCAGGGCCCGCGCGACGACGTCGAACTGGACGGCGACCTTCCCGTGCCCCAGGTGGGCGTCGTCGTACGGGGTGAGCCCGCAGACGAACAGCTCGACCTTCGGGGGAGTACGGGGGACGAAGAGCCGGGTCTCCCGGCTCAGGGTGTCGTAGACCGTGAAGCGCCGCATCGTCAGACCCGCCGGAGCGCTGCGCGCACGTCGTCGGCGAGATCGGCCGGGTCCTCGATCCCGCAGGAAAACCTGAGGAGGCCATCGGAGAGCCCCTGCGCCCGTCGGATCGCCGGGGGCACGGAGGCGTGCGTCATCGAGGCCGGATGGTCGACGAGCGATTCGACCCCGCCGAGGCTCTCGGCGAGCGTGAACCATCGCAACCCTCGAAGGAACCGTCGGGCTCCTGAGAGGCCCCCCCGCAGGTCGGCGCTGACCATGCCTCCGGCGCCGGCCATCTGTCGCCGGGCCAGGGCGCGCTGGGGATGCGAGGCGAGCCCTGGGTAGTACACCGTCTTCACCTTGGGGCTGCGTTCGAGCTCCCGGGCGACGGCGTCCGCCGAAGCCCCGTGCGCCCGCATCCGGACCCCGAGGGTATGGATCCCTCGCAGGACGAGGAAGCAGTCGAACGGGCTCGGCACGGCCCCGACCGCGTTCTGAAGCCAGCGCAGCCGCTCGCCGAGCGCCGGGCGGCGGGCGATCAACGCCCCCCCGATGATGTCCGAATGCCCCCCGAGGTACTTCGTCGTCGAATGGAGCACCACGTCGGCCCCGTGCTCGAGCGGCCGTTGGAGCGCCGGGGTCGCGAAGGTGTTGTCGACGACGAGCAGCGCCCGAGCGGCCCGGGCCGAGCGGGCGAGGAGGTCGAGGTCGGCGATCCGGAGGAGCGGGTTGGTCGGGGTCTCGACGTAGAGGAGATCCGCCGGAAGGCGCAGCGCGTCCCGCAGCGGCTCGGGTCGGGTCATGTCGACGTAGTCGATCCGCAGGCCGAACTGGGTCCGATGATGCTCGAAGAGCCGCCGTGTTCCCCCGTAGAGGTCGTCGATCGAGACGATCCGGCTCCCCGAGGGGAGATGCTCGAGCAGGGTGGCGAGCGCGCCGAGGCCGGAGGAGAACGCGAGGCCGACCCGGCCTCCTTCGAGCTCGGCGAGGGTCGACTCGAGGACGGTCCGCGTCGGGTTCGCCGATCGGCCGTAGACGTAGCCGCGGTGGACGTTCGGCGCGCGCTGGGCGAACGTGCTCGAGAGGTAGATCGGCGGGTTGACGGCGCCCGTGAGCGGATCCGGCGACTGGCCGCCATGCAGGAGCTTCGTGTCAAATCGCATGACCGGCCTCCTGGCTCGACAGGAACGCGACGAGGTCATGGCGCGTCAGGATGCCGAGGAACGCGCCGCCGGGGGCCGCCCGGACCAGGATCGCCCGCTCCTCCCGCAGCCGATGCAATACGTCGGCGAGCGAGGCGCCCGCGGCGATCTCGGGGAGCGGGGGACCGACCAGGGCGGAGACCGACCGCTCCAGCGTGGTCTCGTCGTCCAGCGCCCTGCGGAGGATCTCGTCCTCCTGGATCGATCCCACGTTCTCGAGCCCCGAGAGCACGGGGATCCCCGAGATGTCGTGGGACCGAAGCAGGGCGAGCGCGTCCCGCACGGTGCTGGTCGGCTCCACACTGACGAGCGGCGGGACCCCGACCTTGAGGGCGAGGAGGTCGCCCGCCCGGGCCGGGAGCTCGACCATCCCCTTCTCGCGCATCCATTCATCGGAATAGAACTTCGAGAGGTACCGGTCCCCGGAATCCGGCAAGAGGACGACGACCGTGGCGCCCTCCGACACCGGCTTCGTGGAGAGCCATCGGAACGCTCCGGCGACCGCGCTCCCCGACGATCCGCCGACGAACATGCCCTCCTCCCGGGCCAGGCGACGGGCGAAGTGGAACGACTCCCGATCGTCCACCTCGACGAACTCGTCGAGGAACTCGTAGTGGATCGTCTTGGGGACCATGTCCTCGCCGATCCCTTCGACGAGATAGGGGTGCGCGGGGACCGAACGGCGGTTCCGGAAGTACGGGCCGAGGACCGAGCCCTTGGGGTCGACGGCGACGATCCGGACCTTCGACCCTCGCTCCTTGAAGTAGCGCCCGATGCCGCTCAGGGTCCCCCCCGTGCCGACCGTTGCCACCACCGCCGCCAGGTCGGGACCCGCGCCGCGCTCGATCTCCGGCCCGGTCGTGCGATAGTGGGCCTCGGGGTTCATCGGGTTCTCGTACTGGTTCGGGTAGTAGGCGTTCGGGATCTCCTTGGCCAGCCGGCGGGCGACCGAATAGTGGCTCATCGGGTGATCCGGAGGAAGCTGGCTCGGGGTCACGACCACCCGGGCGCCGTAGGCCCGCAGGAGGCGGATCTTCTCCGCGCTCATCTTGTCCGGGATCACGAACACGCATCGGTAGCCCCGGACCGCCGCGACGAGCGCGAGGCCCACCCCCGTGTTGCCGCTCGTCGCTTCGACGAGGGTCCCCCCGGGCTTCAACCAGCCCTGCCGCTCCGCCTCGTCGATCATGCTCGGTCCGATGCGGTCCTTGACGGATCCCCCCGGATTGAGGAATTCGAGCTTCGCGAGGACGCGGTACGGGAGGGCGCGCGCGATGCGGGCGAGGGGCACCAGCGGAGTCTCGCCGATCAGATCGAGGATCGAGCCGGGCGCCCGCCGGCCCTCGGTCATGTCGATTGAGATGGGAGGCGACCCATAAGACTTGGGGAAGCCCCCCGGCGGGAGGCGGAGGGCGCGGGAGGAATCCTCCCGTTCGTACGTCACGGTTAAGGGGCGTCTCCCTCTCCAAACCTCGGGAGATCGTCCGTGATGGGATCCCTCGAGACCGAGGTCCTGAGGGCGCTCGGGTCCCTGCGGTCCGCGCCGGCCCGTCGCATCAAGGAGGAGCTCGACCGCCGGGGGGTCCGGGTGGCGTACACGACGATCGCCACCACCCTGTCGCGATTGCATGGGAAGGGACTCGTGCGGCGCACCTCGGAGAGCTGCCGGGGAGGCGAGCGGTTCGTCTACGCCCCGGTCGATTTCGAGCGGAAGTACCTCGCGAACGTGGTGAAGTCGGTCGTCCGGCTCTTCGGCCCGACCGGGGTCGTCCACTTGAGCGAGGAGCTCGCGAAGCTCAACCCGGCCGAGGAACGGGAGCTCCGCCGCCGGCTTCGACTGTAGGCGATCGACGGACGGGGAGGCGGGTGGGATGGGATCGATCCTGCTCTACCTGCCGGTCGTGTTCTGGGCGGGGACCGGGATCGGGCTCGCCTGGGCGCTCCGCCGATCGACGGCGCCGATCGTGCTTCGCCTCGCCGCGACGTTCCTCGCCCTCTGGTCGCTCCTGGCCACGACGGCCGTCGCCTGGCTGATCGGCAACGGCGGTGGGGTCGTCCTCGAGCGCGCGATCCGGTCGCCCGGGTCCCTGGCCGAAGCGTTGGGGTCGGTCCCCCTCGGGATCTGGGGGATCGGGGCGCTCGGGGCCTTCACCGTCTACCTCGCGGCCTTCGCTCTGAACCAGTGGGTCGGACGGGCGCTTTTGGCGGACCTCGCCCCGTCCGTGATCCCCTGGCCCGCCCGACTCCCCAAGCCCGTGACCCGGACCTCGCTCGTCTCCTACCCCTCGGAGGACCGGCAGGCGTTCTCTCTCACGCTGCTCTCCTTCGATCCCGCGACGCGTCGGCCGGCCCGCCACGAGATCATCGCCTTGTCCGAGGGGCTCATCGGGGCGCTGACGCCGGAAGAGCTCGAGGCGGTCGTCGCCCACGAGCTCGGGCACGTGCACGGTCTCGACGGGCGGTACCTCACCTTCGTTCGGACCCTGTCGAGCATGATGCGGTGGGACCCCGTCCTCGCGCTCTGCGCCCGCGCCCTCACCCGTCGGGCCGAGTATCGCGCCGACGACGACGCCGTCCGCTTGACCGGTCGGCCGCTCGCCCTCGCCCGCGCCCTTTTCCTCGCCTCGTCCCAACCTGGGGAGGCTCCCCGGGGCGCCGCCGCGGCGTTCCTCGGCACGCCCGGCCGCAAGGGACGGCGGGACGTCCTCGCGCGGATCCGGCGGCTCGTCGCGATGGCCGACGCCCAGGAAGGTTCGGAGGATCCGGGTGCCTGATCCGCGGGTCGGGTGGGCGATCGCGACCCTGCTCGTCGTCCTCCCCGCCGTGACCGGCACCGGGCCCTCGGGAGGCGGCGCCTCGCCCCTCGGGAGCCTCGGCGGAGCCGCTTTCCTCTCCGGACTTACGGTGGCCCCCCTCCCACCCGGCGGCTCCGGACCGATCGCCCTATCGATCACCAACCCCCTTGGGGGTCCGATCGTCTCCGTCGTGCTCACTCTGGAGGTGTACGCCTTCGAGCCGTACCCGGGAAACTCCTCCCAGGCGGTCCCGCCAGGGTCGCTCCCGTCGTTCCACGGCGCCGCGAACGGGAACGGCTCGGTCTCGCTGTTCGTGAGCTCGCTCGGGTCGAAGGCGACCTACGCGATCCCTGGGAACGCCTCGCTCTCGATCGCCATCCCGGCCGGGGCCGGCGAGGGCACTTACGCCATCCGAACGGCCCTCGCCTTCACCACGGCAGCGGGACCGGCACGTCTCGAGTCCCGGGGATTCTTCTCGTCGGCGGAATGGACGAACGCGACCCTCCTCGCGAACGGGACCCCGACCCTCAACCTGAGCCGTCTCGGCGTGGACGGGGTCGTCCCCGAGACTGCGGTCCTGGTGCGGAGCTCGCCGATCCCCTACCTCGAGTACGGTCTCCTCGGGACGGCGTTCGGCCTCGCCGGCCTCGGAGGCTACTTCGCGTGGCGAGGGAAGGGCGCCGGCTCGAGCTCCGGAGCCTGGAAGCTCCCGGACGCCCAGAGCGCCCCGAGGGCCTTCGGGAAGAGACGGAGCAGGGACGGCGACTCCCGCAACAGCTGACGGGCGACCCCGCTCGGGAAGTCGATGTCGCCGAAGGCGACGATCGTGCCCTTGAGCTCGGCGCGGTCGAGGGTCCCGACGATCGCCTCGAGGTCGTCGTCGGAAAGCCTCAGGAACAGGCGACGGAGGTAGAGGGTCCGGTTGAGCTCGTCGCCCAGCTCGGCCCTCCAGGCCCGATCGTACCGTCCGAGGGCGGCGGCCCCGAGGTCGCCGGAGGTGAGGGCCCGGCCGGCGACGTCGGCGGCGATCTCCGCGCAGCGCATGCCGGTGTAGATCCCGCCGCCGGAGAGCGGCTTCACCTGGGCGGCGGCATCTCCGACGAGCAGCCCGTGCGGCGCCGAGGTCCTCGGGACCGAACCGATCGGGATCCCCGAGACTAGGTAGCTCGTCGGATTGCGGAGCCGTCGGCCGACCCGCCGTTCAATCGCCTCGAGGAGCCGGTCGAAATACCTCCGGGCGGGCGTCCCATCTGCGCGTGCGGCCACCCCGACCCGGGCCCCGCCCGCGCCGTCCGGGATCGACCACCCGAAGAGCCCCGGGGCGAGGCCGAGGCCCAGGTAGACCTCGACCTCCTCGGGGTCCCCGGGACTCTCCGGGAACTCCGCCTCGAAGGCCGGGAGGATCTCGACCGGCCGACGGAGCCTCAACGCCCGGGCGACCGCGCTCGCCACCCCGTCCGCCCCGACGACGAGACGGGCTGAGAGCGATTCGGGGTGGCCGGGCGACGTGCGGCCCTCGACGACGACCCGCCCGTCCGAGGGCGGTTGGGCCCGATCGAACCGCCAGCCCGTCCAGACCGTGGCGCCGGCGGCCGCGGCCCGGTCGGCCAGGTGTCGATCCAGCTCGGCCCGGTGGATGACGAAGGCCCGGGGGGTCGGCGCCCGAAAGGTCACGCTCGCGGTCCTCGGACCGTAGACCGTCGCCCCCCGGACCCGTCCGAGGACGAACCGGTCCGAGCCGGCGAGGTCGAGGACCCTCTGGGAGACAAGTCCGGCGCATTGGATCGGATAGCCAATCCGATCGTGCTCCTCGACGAGGAGGACCCGGTGGCCCCGTCGGGAGAGCCGCTCGGCGAAGGTCGACCCCGCCGGACCCCCCCCGACGACGAGGGCATCGAACGCCTCCACGGCGCTCGAGGAGAGTAGGACTACGTAGGGGGGTCGCAGACCGCTCGGCCCCGGACGCCCCCCGATGACCCGGGGATCGCTCTGCGTCGCTCGGGCGGGTCGCGCGGGGGCGGAGGGCCGCCGCGGCCGGGTGAGGTTTATGCGACCGAGCCCTCTCGCCCCGACGTGTCCAAGCGCCGATTCCCGGCCCACGAGGAGGGATCGATCGAATCGCTCACCCCGGAGGAGCGGCGCGCCCAACGCCGCCGGGAGCGCGTCAAGCGGAAGGCCCACGCGACGAGCGGCCGTTCCCCGCTCTGGCGGCGCGTCGCGATCGTCGGAGGCGCCGCCGCGGCGATCGGCATCGCCGTCGTCCTGCTCTTGAGCGCCCCGCTCCCGACCCCGTGCATCAACTTCCAGCCGGTGCCGAACACGAGCGGCGTTCCGGACTTCCCGAACCACAACCTCACGGACTTCACCAGCACCTGGTGCCCTTCGGCGTCCCAGGTCTACGGGACCGCACCGTACCTCAAGATCCTCATCGAGGGAACCCAGGTCTCCCTGCCGAACTCGATCGGCCGGAACACGAGCTACCCGAACGGATACGAGTGCGATCTTCCCGTGAAAACCGAGCCGCCCGCCCCGCCCTCGTACCCGGACGGATCGATCCTGATCACCTCTTCCTGGAACTACCGGTACAACCTGTCGACGTTCTTCGATGTCTGGGGCGAGTCGTACAAGAACGTCTTCATCGACTCGAGCCATCCGAGCCAGCCGATCGTCTACCAGTCCACCGACCTCCTCGGCTACAGCGCGAACTCGACGGAGCGCATCTCGCTCTTCGTCGACGGGCAGCCGTCCTCCTCCGGTCCCCTCCTCGACCTGACCGGCCTCGACTACCAGGCCCCGACGATCCCCTCCTGCCTCGGGAAGCTCTACGGGACGGGTCACACCATCGTGCTCTCCTACACCAAGATCACCTCGGCGGGCCTCGGGCAGGGCTGGATCCCCGACGGACACGCCACGGCTCCGAGCGACCCGCAGGCCCCGCTGCGCCTCTTCTACGGTCCCCTCCCTCACGTAGGCTTCCTCACCCCGTACGAGCAGACCCTCTCGAAGGAGGAGCACGCCTCGCTCGCGTGGCTCGCCCTGCGTCCGACGTCGGCCTGATCGATCGCCTACCGCCACGGAACGTCGACCTGGTCGGTCCGCTGCCTCGGCAGGACCTCGGATCGGGCGATGGGCACCGCCCCGCCGAACGGGAGACCGAGCCCGCCCGTCCAGGCGATCATCGCTCCGTTGTCGACGCACAACGGCTTCGGGGGTGCGAACGATCGGCCCCCCCGCCCCTCGACCATCGACTCGACCATCCCGCGTAGCCGCCCGTTGCAGGCGACCCCTCCGCCGAGCACCACCTCGTCCCGTCGGCGGTGGGCGAGCGCCCGCTCGGTGACCTCGGTCAGCATCGAGTACACCGTGGCTTCGACCGAGTAGGCGAGATCGGCCCGGTCCGCGCCCCCGCGGGCGAGCGCGATCGCCTGGGTCAGGATCCCCGAGAAGGCGACATCCATGCCATGGACCGAGTACGGCAGGGGGAGGAGGCGGGCCCCTCGGAGAGCCTCCGCCTCGAGGGCCGGCCCGCCGGGGAACTGCCCGCCGAGCGCGATCCACAGCTTGTCGAGGAAGTTCCCGATCCCGACGTCGAGGGTCTCGCCGAGGACTCGGTAGCGTCCCGACCCGTAGGCGATGACCTGGGTGTTCCCGCCGCTCGCATAGAGGAGCAGGGGATCGTCGAAGCCGCTCAGGACCCGCGCGATCTCGACGTGGGCGACGCAATGGTTCACGGGAACAAGCGGCTTCCCCCAGGTGAGGGCGAGCACGCGGGCCACGGTCGCCCCGGCCCTGAGGCACGGTCCCAACCCCGGTCCGCGGGCGAAGGCGATCGCCTCGAGGTCGTTCGGACGGCATCCCGACTTTTCTAAGGCGGTCCTAACGAGATCCGGGAGGACCTCCACATGATGGTTCGCCGCCTCCCGCGGGTGGATGCCCCCGCTTGGGGGGTGGTACATGTCCGAGGCGAGGGCGAGGACGCGGGCTCCTTCGCCGACGATCCCGACCGAGGCCGTATGGGCCGTCGACTCGATCCCGAGGATCGCCACGGGCGACGGGACGACCGTCGGGATAAAGCGCATCCGGCGGGGCGGCGCGGCCCCGCGGACGATCGTCGGGGTGCGGGCGGGGGCCCCGCTACTCCTCGATCGACTCGACGCGGAAGTAGGTACCCTGTCCCTTCAGGGCCGTCTGGACCCGGTCCGCGAAGCTGAGCGACTCGGCCACGGTCGCCTCACGGCCCCACTCGTAGACGAAGTCGTACCCCCCATCGGCGTGGGGTTGGAAGCCGAGGTCCTCGAGCAGTTCGGCGAGCTCGGAGTACCTCGCCCCTTCGCTGTCGAGGTGCAGCAACAGGTAGGTCTTCACGGGGGACGGGTCGCCTCGGGTTCCGGAGGCGGAAACCGTCCTTAAAGCTCACCCGGCGGGGACCGTGGCGGCGCCTCGGGCTCGGCGACCTCCTCCGAAGGTTCCCCGTCGGGTCGGCGGGCGTGGGCCGTCACTCGGACGGCGACGGCCCGCGCGATCTTGCCCATCTCGATCGGAGCGAGCCCGAGGCGACCGACGGCGAGCAGGCGGTCCTCGGCATCGACCAGGAGCGCCGAGGCGCCCGGCAATAGCGACGAATCCCCGCCGTGGACGAACCGGGAGAAGAGGCTCCGACCCTCGAGGACGAACGGGACCGCATCCGGGGCGACGATGATCCTCCCCGAGGGGAACGGACGCTGGCCGTGAAGCCACTGGCCCCCGAGCCACGTCGGCCTCGGCAGGCCGTCGGTGCCGAGGGTGAAGAGGCGATCCCGGCCCCGCACGATCGCCCGAAGGCGGCCGGACTTCGCCGACCGTTCGCCGACGGCCCCCGAATCGTCGACCTTCGCCGCGACCTCGCTTCCGAAGCTCCACTCGAGGACCGCGGCCACGTGCCGCCGGGTCCACGCGTCGGTCGCATCGTCCGTGGGATCCGCCTCAAGCCCCTCGGCCTCGACGGGGACGGCCGTTCGGTCCAAGGCGCTGTCGAACTCGTCCGGGGCCAGGTAGCAGCCGACGGGGTAGATCCCCGAGAGCTCGAGCGGGACGGGACCGATCGGCGTCGGGACGTCCCAATAGATCGGGAGGCCCGATCGGGTCCGGGCCGGGATATTGCGGAGCGCCCCGGGCACCAGGGAGACCCTCGGACGACCTCGGAACGGCCCCTTGCCCACCCTCCAGCGGGCGAGCTGGGCGAGGAAGCGGAGGACGGACGGGCGCAATCCGCTCGTCGGGCCGACGACCCGGAAGCCCGGGCGGCTCTCCGATTCCGTGGGGAGGAACGCCCGGACCCCTCGGACCGCGGTCTTGAGCCCGGACTGCAGCGCCGGATGGGCCGCCGCCCTCCGCTCCGCCAGTTCCCAGATCGCCTCGTCCCAGATCGCCTGCCGAACGAGCGAGACCTCCTGGGCGCATTGCAACAAGTTGTGCTCGGCGATCCGCCGTTCCCGCTCTTCGGCAGGGAGCCGGCCCACCTCGGGGAGCGGGACGAGCTCGCACAATCGGCAGCGGCAGAACGGCTCTCGGACCGAGTCGATCGGGATCGTCCCCTCGGGGAACATCAGGGCGCCCCGGCGGGCGAACTTGAGGTACGACGCGGAGTCGAACAGGTCGACCCCGAAGAGCGCGCCGAAGGCAAAAAGCATCGGGTGGCCGCTGCCGAACAGATGGACGGCCGCCCCCGGCGAGAGGCCGGGACGGGCGGCGAGGAGGACCCGGGCGAGGTCAGAGAACCGGTACCGCTCGAGGAGCGGGACGACCCCACCGACGGCCAGCACATCTCCGATCTCCGAGGCTTCGAGCGCGGAACGCTGCCGAAGGTCCGGGAAGAGACCGCCCTGCACCGGGACGACCAGGGGACCCTGGTGGAGGGCCCGCGCGCGGCGGGCCCGTCGGCTCGTCTCCTCGACCCCGGCCTCGGCGGCCTCCCGGGGGGCGTCCGGTTCCCCGAACTCGTCGAGGACCGTCGGCAGGTCGGACCCGATCCGCCGCTGGAAGGAGAAGATCGCCTCGTCCCCGACCTCTACGTGGCCATAGGCGTGCTGCTGGAACGCCCCGGAGTCCGTCATCACCGGGCCGTCGAACCGCAGCAGCCCGTGGATCCCCGATCGTTCGGCCTCGTCCCGCAACTCGGGGGTCCTCCAGGTGATGTAGGCGCTCGTGATCACCGCGCCGAGGCCGAAGCGACGGCGCAGCTCCGTCGGCGGCACGGGCTGACGCGCCGGGTCCGGATGGACCACCGGCAATAGGGCCGGCGTTTCGATGACCCCGTGGGGCGTCGGCAGCCGGCCGATCCGGGCCCAGCCGTCGCGCTCCCGCAGCTCGAACTCCGCCAAGGCCGGACCGGGGGCCGCCCGTGGGGTTAAGGTTGCGCCTGGGGCGTCGTGGGATCGCTCGGGCGGCCCCGGGTTACCCGCCCCAGCTCGCGCGGATCGAGCGGAGCAGGTCCAACAGCATCGCCTCCGTGAGCTTCCCGGTGTTCGTGTTCTGGGGGCTCGGGTGGTAGGAGCCCCAGACGATCGGCTTCCCCGGCCCGAGCGGAGCGCAGGCGGCGTGCCGAAACTCCACCGACGGCCGGGGC
>DASYZN010000158.1:0-1521 GCA_035946105.1 Thermoplasmata archaeon
GGCCTCGCCCTCTCGGACCTGCCGTCGTCCGTCGGGGCCTATTGGCCCGTGACCGGGAACTTGATCGTCCTCAACGAGGGCCTCGTCGAGACGATGCGTTCCCACGCCCGCACCCCTCGCGAGTTCAATTCGTTCGTCTACGTCATCCTGGCCCACGAGTACCTGCACGCGTTAGGCTATCTCGCGGAGTCGGAGGTGCGCCCGGTGACGGCCCTCGTCGCCCGACAGGCGTTCGGCTCGGCCCACCCGGCGACGCAGATGGCCGAAGGCGACCTCTGGCGGATGTTCCCCTTCCTCCAGGAATCGCCCTCGGGCCGCGGCCAGCGCCTCAAGGTCGTCCGCGGATTCGATCTCGCGGCGACCTCCGCCTACATCCGATAGGCCCCCTCGCCCGGGTACCCCCCGGAGCCGTTATCGGGCCCCTCGGTGGGGTCCGATGACCCCCGGCACCGATGACCCCCGAACCTCCCGCGAGAAACCGTGCGACCTTGCGACCCGCCGGGACGACGGGTCGACCCGAGGCTCCGGTCGAGCGCTGCTCGGCGTGCGGGAAGCGCACGATCCACCAGGGCAAGACGGGGGTCCGGGAATGCCCGAACTGCGGGGCCGTGTTCTGGAGCCCCTTCGAGGAGGCGGCGGCCCGGGTCGACGAGACCGCCTCCCCGTGCCGGTGGTGTGTGAGCGGGACGACCCGGCTCGCCTCGGAGACCGGTCGCAGCCGGGACGGTTCCTGGCGGGTCTACAAGTGCGACTCGTGCGGGGCGACGCACGTCGCCTACCGGAAGTCGGTCGACGCCTAGGCGGCCACCCGGTTATCGGCGAGCACCGGGCGGCACCTCGTCCGGTCGGCCCGGGGCTCGGCCGGACCCGTTGCGGGTCCCAGATTCCGCGCGGGGCGGTGACCACTCGTCGATCGGGGGAGGGCCGTGGGGGGGCGGCCGGCGTCGGCGCGAAGCGGAGGAGACCGTCGAGGTCGGGCCTCCGAAGAGCTCCCTCAGCCGGGATCGCCATGGGTGGGGATCGGCCGCCGGGGGCGGCAGGACGTGGTGGAGGTAGACGTACTGGACGGCGCCGTCGACCAGATAGAAGATGTGCCGCGTGCGGTCCTCGACCCGGCTCTCGAGGTGGAGGATCGGCTTGCTCAGCATGTCGGCCGAGTGCACGAGGTCGTCCCACTCCCGAAGGATGACGACGTTCTCCCGGTGCGGGAGCGAGAGCGTCGAGCTGATCGCGTCCTGATAGGGGGCCGTCATCGCTTCCACCTGGGCCTCTTCGTCCACGGGACCGGAGGGGGTCCTCTCGGGGCGCCAGACGAGATAGCCGACGCCCGCGAGGGCGAGGAGCAGCGCGGCGAGGACCGAGTCGGAGGCCGTCCGGTAGAACGAGGCGGTCGGATCGGCGCTCTTCGAGGTGAGATTGATCGATTGGGCGAACGGGGAGGTGAAGTTGGTCGGGGCGAAGTACTGCGAGTTCACGAGGGTCAAGTTGAACGACGGCTCGGTGATGAAGACGGTGTTCCGC
>DASYZN010000159.1:0-3600 GCA_035946105.1 Thermoplasmata archaeon
GATCACCAGCACCCCCTCCGAGGAGTGGAACCTGCGGTACCGCTCGAACCTGAGGGTGCGGCGTACGGGGGTCGAGGGCGCGAGGCCGGACCGGGACTCCGCGAGGGCGCGACCGGAGGCCATCTTGGCCTCCGTCGTCCCGAGCGCCGCCCGGGCCCCCTCGAGCTTCACGCGGACCCGCTTCGATTCCTCGAACAGGGCCTGCGCGGACTCCCGCAGGGGTCGATCCCGTTGGACCCGGATCCGTCGGCCGTCCAGGGAGAGTTCGATCGGCCCCCGACCCTCGGGGTCCTGCCGTTCCGCCTCCGAACGCAACGCGTCGGCCTCGGGAAACCGGGCGAGGAGGAGCTCCGCATCCTCGGTGAGGCGCTTCGCTTCCCGGGAGAGATCCTCGACGGCGAGGGCCATCTGGTCCCGCTGCCGGAGAAGCTCCGCCCGGGCGAGGGCCTCCGGGTCGGGTACGGGGGGGCCCGTCGGAACGAGCGAATCGAAGTAGAGCCGCGCGGCCTCGGAGAAGGACGGGCGCGGCTCCTCGACGATCGACGGATCGCGACGCAGCCGTTCCGAGGAGAACGGCTCGACATCGATCCACAGCTCGTCGCGGCGGTAGAGGTGGCCCGTCGGCCGTTCCCCCACGGCGGACAGGAGCTCCTCGATGGCGTCCTTCAAGGCGATCGCCGAACGATCCGGCTCGGTCGTCGCCGGGGCGCTCCCCTCGAGGCCGGCGCGCACGAGCAGCTCTTCGGCCACGGGGCCGCCCAGCGATAGTCGGGCCGCCACCGTGGTCGCGCGGTCCGTTCGGGAGGCCGAGAGCACGGCCTCGATCTCGGCCACCGTGGCTTTCCAGGGGTCGAGCCGGGTCGGCGGACGCTCATAGGTCGCGCCGATCCGGACCGTGCGATGCGCCCAGGTCTTGACATGCTGGACAGCCACGATCCGGCCGTCGTTCACGACGAGGAGATTTCCTGCTCCGAACAGCTCGACCACGAGGAGTGCGGGAGGATCGCCCCGCGCCCCCTCGAACTCGACCTCGAGGAACCGCTCCCCGCCTAAGGCGTGGGCGAGCCCGAGGCGGCACCCGGTGAGGAGCCGGCGCAGCTCCCGGGCGAGCGGGCTCAGGTTCTCCGCCCGCGCCGTGTCCGGGACGAGCGCCGCGTACCGACCCGGCACCAGGAGCAGTTGGGGCCGGCCGGCGCGAGGGATCCGAAACGCGATGGAGAATCCGTTCGGCGGCACATCGAACACCTTGTCGACCCGCGCCCCCTGGAGCGCCCGAAGCTCCCGGGAGAGGGCGAGCGTATCGAGGGCGGTGAACCGATCCTTGACGATCGTGGTCGGTTCGTTGCCCATCGACCGATCCTGCCGAGCCGACCAGACGACACGGCTTAATCTCTCTCCATGGTCCGGGGCGCGTGTCGGGACCTCCCGCGTCGTCCGCGGCCTGGCGGGTCCGCGCCCGCGTGTTCGCCGAACGTGTGCTCCTGCCGGAGGCCGAAGCGATCGACGCAACGGACCGCTTCCCGGACGGGATGGTGCCTCAGCTGGCCGATGAGGGCTTCCTGGGCGTCGGGCTTCCCTTAGAGCACGGGGGCTCGGGTTCGGGGCCCGCCTCGGTGGCGGCTGTGATCGAAGAGCTTGCCAAGGGATCCGCCGCCGTGGCGACGCTCGTCTCCGTCCATCTCGCCGTCTGTGCCCAACCGATCGCTCGTTTCGGATCCAACGGGCAGAAGGCCCGCTACCTCGGTCCTCTTGCCTCGGGTCAGTGGTTGGGAGCGTTCGCCCTGACCGAGCCCGGGGCCGGATCCGACGCCGCCAGCATCGGATGCCGATACGAACGGACCCAGGACGGGGGATTCCGACTCGACGGGACGAAGACATTCATCACGAACGCCCAACGGGCCGACGTCTTGCTCCTCTTCGCCCGGCGCCGGGAGCCGGAGGGAGTCCACGGGATCTCGGCGTTCCTCCTCCCGAAGGGCACCCCCGGCCTCACCGTTGCCCGCCCGTTCGAGAAGCTCGGGCTGCACGGGAGCGAGACCCACGAGGTCCGGCTCGACGGGGTCCGGCTCCCCGGCGACGCCCTCCTCGGCGAGGAGGGGGGCGGCCTTGCGATCGCGTTGGGTTCGCTCGCCAGCGGCCGGGTCGGCATCGCGGCCTGCGCCCTCGGGGTCGCCCAGGCCGCCTACGATCACCTCCAGGGCACGGTCCGATCGGAGCCGACCGACGCGCGACGATCCGTCCTCGCCCGGGCGTTCGTCCAGCTCTTGGCCGCCCGGGCGCTCGTCGAGCGCGCGGCGGAGCGGATGGAACGGGGCGAACCCTTCGTCGCCGAAGCGGCCGCGGCCAAGCTCGCCGCCTCCGAGGCCGCCGTCCAGCTCTCGTCGACCGCCGTGGAGCTCGGCGGGCCGGCCGCGGCGCGCTCCTCCTCCCCGGCCCAGCGCCTCTGGAGGGACGCCCGCGTCTTCCCGATCGTCGAGGGCACCACGGAGATCCAGGAGATGATCCTCGGCCGGTCGCTCCTCGGCCCCTGATCGGGGGATGGACGCGCGGGCGGAGCGAACGGATTAGTAGGCTCGGCCGCTCTTCGGCCGATGACGGCGAGCGTCGGTCCCTCGGGGGGGGCGCCGCTCTCGGGGTTCCCGATCCCGGCGCCGGTTCGGGCCGTCCTCGAGGCGAGCGGGATCCGCTCCCTCTACCCGCCCCAGGCCTCGGCCCTGAAGCCGCTCTTCGAGGGGCGCAATCTCGTCCTCGCCTGCCCGACGGCCAGCGGCAAGTCCCTTGTGGCGTACCTCGCCCTGCTGCGCGCCGCGCTCTCCGGCGGCACCGGACTCTACCTCGTCCCGCTGCGGGCGCTCGCCCAGGAGAAGTTCGAGGAGCTCGAGCGGTTCTCCGGCCTCGGGCTTCGGATCGGCCTCTCGATCGGGGACTTCGATCTCTCCTCGGAGGCGCTCGAGAAGATCGACATCCTGGTCGCGACGAGCGAGAAGGCGGACGGGCTGCTGAGGCGCGGCGCCCCGTGGCTACAGCGGCTCGGATGCGTCGTGGCGGACGAGGTCCACCTCCTGAGGGACCCGGATCGCGGCCCGACCCTCGAGGTGAGCCTCTCGAGGCTGAGGGTCGACCGACCGAAGCTCCAGATCGTCGCCCTCTCCGCCACCGTCGGCAACTCGGCCGTCCTGGCGGATTGGCTCGGGGCCGTGCACGTCGCGAGCGACTTCCGACCGGTCCCGCTGCGGTCCGGCGTCTTCCACCAAGGGGAGATCACCTTCACCGACCTCGGCACCCGCCGGATCGCGGGACCCGGGGAACCGGTGGCGCGCCTCGTCCGATCGGTCATCGAGGAGGGCGGGCAGGCCCTCGTGTTCGTCAACACCCGCAAGGCGAGCGACCAGGTCGCCGAGAGCCTCGTCCCGGTCGTCCGTCCCCTTCTGTCGGTCGCGGAGCGGACCGCCGCGCGGGCCGCCTCGGAGGAGCTCGGGGCCGCCGGCGAGGAGGAGACCGAGGGGATCCGTCGACTGGGAGCGCTCCTGCCGAGCGGCGTCGCCTACCATAACGCCTCTCTGACCTACGGCGAGCGGCGGGTCATCGAGCGGGCCTTCC
>DASYZN010000160.1:0-6536 GCA_035946105.1 Thermoplasmata archaeon
CGCTATCGAACATCCCTCCCTCCCTCGTCCAGGAGATCTCCCCCGATCACGGCGTCACCCCGTACGAATCCGGCGATCTCGCCATCGACTACCAGCCCGCGTTCTACAATGCCACCCGCGGCGCCGTAGCGAACCTGAGCCTTCCGGAACTCGCGGCGAACCCGAACTGGTCGCGGGGCCTCATGATCGAGGACCCCGAGACCGACATCGTCGGCGAGGAGTTTCTCCTGTCCGAGATCGCCTTCTACACCGAAGTGCTCCACCAGGACTGGACGACGTTCTGGCGGTCGGTCGACCCCGGGCTCCTCGTGAACGCCTCCTGGTCCGACGCGTGGACCGCGTTCAACGTCAGCTCCGGCGGCCCGCCGATGCTCTCGAGCTACGCCACCGACCCGGCCGCGGTCGCCGCGAGCGGGACCCCCTCGTTCGGCGCGACGCTCCTCCATTGGAACGGGACGACGTACGCCTGGCGGGCGATCTACGGCCTCGGGATCGTGAAGGGGAGCTCCCATCTCGCCCTCGACCAGGCGTTCGTGGATTGGTTCCTCGGACGGGACGTCCAGACCGCGCTCCCGACGTCCGAATGGGAGTATCCCGCGAACGAGACGATCCCCCTGCCGACCGTCTTCCAGCGGTGGGCCGTCGACCCTCCCGGGGTCGTTCAACTGAACTCGGCGTTCCCTCCCTCGACGATCCCGGGCGCGCTGCCCGGCTGGCTCGACGAGTGGCAGGCCCTCGACAACCAGTACGGCTGATGCGGGTCGCATTCCCAGGGCGCCTCCCGGCGGCGCCGCTCCTCGGGTTCCTGGTCGCCTTCGTGCTCGCGCCCGTCGCCCTCCTCCTGGGGACCGGACTCGCCGGGGCCGGCGGGGCCGCCGCGATCGAACACGCCGTCCTCGATCCCGTGAACGTCCGCGCCATCCAGAACTCGGTCGTGGAGGGCGGGGTGAGCGCCCTCGCGGCGTTCGGCGTGGGGTACCCGATCGGCCTCTTCCTCGGCCGGACGAGCTTCCGGGGGCGCTCGTGGCTCCTCGGGATCGCCCTGGTCCCGTTCCTCCTCCCCACGGTCGCGGTCGTCCTCGGGGTCCAGGAGGCGTTCGGGGCCGACGGCCTGCTCCGTCCGATCGCCCCGGCGCTCGGTGTCCTCAGCTACGGGTTCGGGGGGATCGTGCTGACGAACGTCGTCTTCAACGCCCCGCTCCTCGCCCTCCTCACCTCGGTCGGCGTCGAGTCGGCGTCCTCCGAGCTCGAGGAGTCCGTCGCCGCCCTCGGGGGGAGCCCGTTCCGAGCGTTCCGATCGGTGTGGGCGGGTCCGTCCCTCCACGGCGCGCTCTCCGGCGCCCTGCTCACCTTTCTCTTCTCCTCACTCGCCTTCGCCGGTCCGATCCTGATCGGCGGGGCCCGATGGTACACCCTCGAGGCGCGGATCTACGTCCTCGCGCAGACGCTCGCCGAGCCCCGCGCCGCGGCCGCGCTCGCCGCCGTGGCCCTCCTGCTGCTCGCGGCGCCCACGGCGCTCTATCTCCTCGCCTCGCGCCGCCTCGCCACGGGTCCCGCCCGCCGGGCCGCCCCCCCGAGGCCGTTCGACCCGTCGTCGGCGGTCGACTGGGGCCTCGGCGCGTTCGCCGTGATCGGCGTCCTCGCGCTCCTCTCCTTTCTCGCCCTGGTCGTCGAACGCGGATTCGCCCCCGCTAGTCCCGGCACCGCCTGGGGAGGTCGGCTCCCCGCGCTGTTCGCGCCCGCCCTCACCGATCGGCTGGGGTTCTCGACCGGCGCCGCGCTCCTCAACACCCTTGCCTTCGCCGGCCTCTCGAGCGCCCTCGCCTTCCTCCTCGCCCTCGGGGCGTCCCACCGCTCCGCGCGCCCTAGCCGTCCAAGTCGCTCCCTCGCCGCCCTCACGTTCCTCCCGCTGCTCGTCTCGCCGGTGGTCCTCGCCTTCGCGCTCTCCAATGCCTGGCGACCCCTCTTCGGTGGGGTGTCGGCGGCGGCGGACCTCATCGTGATCGGTCAGGCGGCCCTCGCCCTCCCGTTCGTCCTGCAGTCGCTCGGGCTCGCCTTCGAGGCCGTGCCGAGGGCAGCGGCCGAGTCGGCGGAGGCGCTCGGGGCGAGCCCCTGGCAATCGTACCTGGAGGCGGAACTCCCCCTGGCGCTGCCCGGGGCGAGGGCCGCCCTCCTCTTCGCCTTCGCGCTCGGCCTCGGGGAGTTCACGGCGACGAACTTCCTCGCCACCCCGTCGACGACCACCCTCTCCGTCGAACTCTACCGCCTGGGGTCGCTACGGCTCGGAGGGTTCGCCCCGACGATCGCCGCCCTCCTCGTCCTGCTGAGCCTCGCGACCCTCGGCCCGATCGCCTATCTCGGAGGGGGGAGGGCCCGTGTCCTCTGAGGCCCTCCTGACCGTCCGGCGGCTGCGCGCCGCGTGGGGGGAGACGGAGGTCCTCCACGGGATCGACCTCGACGTTGGCCCGTCCGAGTACCTCGCCCTGTTGGGGCCCAACGGCAGCGGCAAGACGACCCTATTGAGATGTCTCGCCGGCTTCGAGCGTCCGAGGGACGGGGCGATCGCGATCGCGGGGCGCTCGCTCTCGGAGGTGCCGCCCCACCGGAGGGGGATCGGGATCCTCTTCCAGGAGCCCGCCCTGTTCCCCCGACGGACCGTCTGGGAGAACATCGCCTTCGGCCCCCAGATCGCCCGCTGGGACGATCGGACGACCGAGAGCGCGGTCGAGGAGGTCGTCGACCTCCTGGGGTTGCGGGCGCTCACCGAGCGGCGGCCCGAGGCGATCTCGGGCGGGGAGCGACAGCGGGTCGCCCTCGCGAGGACGCTCGCGGTCCGACCGGCGCTCGTCCTCCTCGACGAACCGTTCGCCTCGCTCGACCCGGAGGTCCGCTCCGAGCTGCGCGCCGATTTCCGCCACACCCTCGCCCAGCGCGGGGTCGCCGCGATCCACGTCACCCACGACCGCGACGAGGGACTGTTCCTCGGCGATCGGGTCGCCCTATTGTTCGAGGGGCGCCTCGAGCAGGTGGGAACGCCCTCGCAGGTCTACGACCATCCCGCCACGCCGAGAGCGGCGGGGTTCCTCGGCTACAACGTCGTCGAGGGGTTGGGGACGCCGATCGCGGTCCCGAGGAACGGGGTCGTCCTCGACGCGAAGGGGTCCGGCCGACCGGCGACGGTCCTGGCGACGGGGCGGGAGGGGGCGAGCCTCCTCATCGTCCTACGGCTCTCGACCGGGGAACGGATCGAGGCCCTAGGCCCCGGGGAGGAGCCGTCCCCTCCGATCGGCTCCGAGGTCGGGGTCCGGTTCGAGGGGGGCCTCCCTCTGGCGAGACCGCCGGGCGATGGCCCGGACCGGCCGACCACTCAGCGGTCGTCGTAGGAGCGACGCCGCCGCCTTGGACGGTCGTCGCCGTCGTCGTCCCGACGGGCTCGACCGGGGGAGAACGGACGGGGACCCCGGCGCTCGAACCCTCCGCTGCGGGGCCTACCGCCGCCGCCGAACGGCCGACCGTAGCCGCGCCGCTCGCCTCCGCCTTCCCGGGGTTGCATCGAGAACTCATTGCCGCAGGAGGCGCAGGACCCCGTGACGGAGCCGTCCGGGTTCTGGGTGAACTGGAGCACGCCGCCGCACTGCCGGCACGGTCGGGCCGACGGTCGGACGTCGCGCCGATCCTCCCATCGGGGGCGACCGGCGTCCCGGCGTCCCTCGAAACGGGGGGATCGGCGAGGGGGCCCGGAGGGACGTCGATCGTCGCCCCCCTCCTCAGGCTCCCCGTCCGACTCTTCCTCGGCCCCCTCGGCCGAGGCGTCGGCGACCGAGGCCGCCGAAACGAACGCCCTGACCGTCTCGCACCCCGTGCAGGTCGACTCGACGTGGTGGTCGGGTCCGACGGTGAACGAGAGGGCGGCGCCGCACTCCCAGCAGGCGGCGGGGTTGGCCGACCCCGCGGCGGCGGCGCGCTCCCCCTCGCCGACGGTGGAGGCCGGGGGCACGAGGAGGACCGCGTGGCCGCAGCCTTGGCAGGTCCCCTCGAGGACCGTGACGCTGCGCGGGGCGTAGTCGACGGATGCGCCGCAATCGGGGCAGCTCTTCGCCATGGGGAGGGGGGGGAACCTCGACGGCTCATTAGGTCGACCCTCGACGGGTCGGGAGCCACCTCAGGGAACGGCGCGCTCGTCCGGGTCGGGATGCGGGGAGCCGGATTTGAACCGGCGAACGCCTACGCGGCAGGATCTCTTCGGGGACCGAGGGTCCCCCGGTCCCGGTTTAAGTCCTGCGCCGTTTCCGGGCTTGGCTATCCCCGCGCGCCTAGCGGGCGGCGGGGGCGGCTGCTTCCGCGCGGGCGGGGGCCTTGGGGGCCCGCTTCACGGACACCCGCTTCGGGAAGTACTTCAGCAGCACCACGTCGTTGACCGCCGAGACCCAACGGTACGGGATGTTGACGGGTTTCGACTCCTCCACTAACAGCGGGCTCGACTCCTCGATGTACAGCCCATCGATCTTGGAGCCTTCGACGTCCACGACGATGTTCCCGACCTCTCCGAGGAGCCGGCCTTCCTGGGTGTAGACCTGGCGACCGAGGAGCTCCGTCATCTCGACCAGCATGGAGCGCTACCTAGCGAGCCGACGGCGGCTTCCCCTATTAGGTCTTTGCGAAGCAGTGGACGTCGGTTCTCGAGGGAGGGACGCTCAGGCGTCGGCCGGGGCGGCCGTGCTCCGTTTGACCTGGGTCTTGAACAGGGCGAGGAGCTCCGCCGAGGTCGTCGCTTGCGTCGGGGACTTGTCGTCACGGAACCTTCCGGTGAAGCGGGGGAACCGGAGGGCGAGGCCGGCGCCGCTCGACAACAGACCCGCCCCGGCCCGATGGATGGGGCTCAGGCTGAGCTCGGCGCCTCGTACCTCGAGCACGAGCCGGGGCCGGATCCACCGATCCGGGACGATCCCCGATTCGACGCCGGCCGGTCGTTCGGCCACCTCGTCCGGCCCGAGGCGCTTCGGCAGGGCGTCGAGGGTCTCGTCGTCGAACCCGCTTCCCACCTTGCAGAACGATTCGAATCGGTCCTGGGCCGGATCGTACACCGCCATGAGGAGGGCGCCGTACCGCCCGGCCCGGCGCCCCCGGCCGTGGAACGCCCCCACCACGACGCCGTCGATCGAGTCCGCGAGGGCGTGGGTGTACTCCCGCTTGTACTTGATCCACCAGAACCCCCGCGCCCCGGCCCGATACGAGCTCTCGGGGGCGAGGGACTTGGCCACGATCCCCTCGCCGCCGGCCGCGATCGCCCCGTCGAAGTACGCCTGGGCCTCGGGCACCGAGCCCACGACGACCTGCTCGGCGAGCCGGATCCGTTCGGACGGTCGTACCAAGGATTCGAGATGGCTGCGGCGCTCGGGGAACGGAAGCTCCGCGATGGGCACACCCCCCGACAGGAGGACGTCGAAGAGGAACAGGGCGACCGGGACCTCGCTTTCCATCCGTTCGAGATCGTACTTGCGACCCCGACGTCGGGAGACCTCCTGGAACGGACGGATCTCGTCCGTGTCCGGGTCGATCGGAACGCATTCCCCCTCGACGATCGCCGGGGGGCGGACGATCGCCTTCGGGAGCTCGCGGACCAGCTCGGGGAACTGGGCCCCGGTCTCCTCGAGCCGACGGGAGAAGAGGCGCACCGACCCGTCGGCCCCGATGTGGGCCTGGACCCGGAGGCCGTCGTACTTGAACTCGAGGGCCGCGCGTCCGTCCATCCGTTCCATGAGGTCGGCGAGGTCCGAGGCGCGCTCGGCCAACATCGGCCGGATCGGACGACCTACCTCGAGGTGCAGGTCGCGGAGCCCGTCGAGTCCCCGTTCCGCGAGGACGGACGCGACGCGACCGAGGTCGCTCGTGACATTGAACGCCGCCTCGATGCGCGCGCGATCGGCCTTCTCGCCGGTGCCGAAGGCGACGGCGAGGGCGTCCAGCAAGGTCATCTCCCGGACCCCGAGGCGCAGCTGGCCGAGCACGAACCGGACGAGGTACTTGCCTTCGAGAGGCGTCGCGTGCTCCAGCAGCTCGAGGAGCGTCTGGACCTTCACCTCCTGGGAGCCCGGTCCCTGGGCCTTCGCGAGGGCGAGCAGTCGCTCGTAGACCTCGGCGACGGACCGGGAGCCCGTCGGGTCGAGCGGTCGATGGGCGAGCAACTCCGCGGCCGTCAGCCCGAGGTCGCCGGACCGCCGCTGGTCCTCGCGCACGTCGCTCTCGGATCGCCCGACGGCCTGGGCGACGGCCTTTCGGGCGAGCGAGTCCGCCATGCCGAGCTCGATCCCCTCATACTCGGGGCGCAGCTGACCCTGGGACAGATAGAGGATCGGCGGCAGTTCGCGGGGATCGGCGGAGCGGATCAGACCGGCCAGGAGATCGCGGAGTTCGAGCCGCTTCGAGGTGGATTCGAGGCGCTCGTAGAGGGCGACGAGTTCAGCGAATCGCACCCTGGGACCCCTCCTCGATCGCGGAGCGCAGCAAGGCGAGGTTCTCTGGGACGGTCCCGCCCT
>DASYZN010000161.1:0-7310 GCA_035946105.1 Thermoplasmata archaeon
TGGGCGCTGGGCGAGTGGCGACACATGCGCCCCACCGCTTTTCGCCTACTTTACCCCTCTTTTCAACGATCTTCGACGGGTGGGACCGTTCGCAGGTTTTCTCGACGGTGGCGGGGGGAGTCTTAACACCTTAACCGTTAAGCGACGGTTGGGGTAGGGCTCCCGTGGACCTCACGCTCAGCCCCGAGGAGCGAAGCCTCCAGGAGGCGGCCCGCAAGTTCGCCCGAGCCTCGATCGCTCCCGTCGCCGATCGGATGGACCGGGAGGACTACTTCCCCCGCGACGTCTTCCGCCGGCTTGGAGCGTCGGGCTTCCTCGGGGTCACCGCCCCCGAACGCTACGGAGGGCTCGGGCTCGGCTACCTCGCCCAGGCGATCGTCCTCGAGGAGCTCGCCCGGGTCAGCCCGGCCCTCGCCCTCTCCGTGGGAGCTCATTCGAACCTCTGCCTCGACAACCTCGCTCGCAACGGCAACGACGCTCAGAAAGAACGGGAGATCCCCTCCCTCGCGTCCGGGGAGCGGATCGGGGCCCTCGCCCTCACGGAACCCTCGGCCGGGTCCGACGCGGTCGCGCTGAGGACGACCGCCGTGCGAACCGGAGGGGAGTACGTCCTGAACGGCACGAAGCAGTTCATCACGAACGGCCCCGTGGCCGACACGCTCCTCGTCTACGCGAAGACCGATCCCGCCCGCGGCGCCCACGGGATCAGCGCCTTCCTGGTCCCCCGGACGACCCCGGGCTTCCGGGTCGCCCGCCCGCTCGACAAGATGGGCATGCGAGGCTCGCCGACGGGCGAACTCGAGTTCCACGACGCCCGGGTCCCCGCGGAGAACCTGATCGGGACGGAACATCAGGGGATCGGGATCCTCATGGGCGGCCTCAACATCGAGCGGGCCGTCCTGGCGGCGATCCCGGTCGGGATCATGGCCGAGTGCCTCGACCGGTCGATCGAGTACGCCCGGACCCGGGAGCAGTTCGGCCAGAAGATCGGCCGCTTCCAGCTGATCCAATCGAAGCTCGCGGAGATGTCGACGGCGCTCGAGGCTTCCCGGCTCCTCCTCTATCGGGCGCTCGAGACGGTCCGCGCTCCGTCCCCCGGGTTCTCGGCGAGCGCGGCCGCCCTCACCTTCGCGAGCGAGGCCTCCACCCGGGTCGCCCTCGAGGCGATCCAGATCCACGGCGGCAACGGCTACATGCGGGACTACCCGTTCGAGCGCCTCGCGCGGGACGCGAAGCTCCTCGAGATCGGCGCGGGCACCTCCGAGATCCGCCGGCTGCTGATCGCCCGGGAGCTGCTCGGGCCCGGGTTCGATTGACCGAGCGCCCGATGTCTCGGGAACCCGTTTTCGGCGGCGGGCCCCTCGGGCGTCGTGCGCGAACGACCCAAATCTTATAGTCGGGCCGCCGCCCATGCGGGGTCATGAGCGGCCGACCCCCGAACGCTTCGGGGACGTCTGGCGAGGGGCGGACCGGGGCCCCGGGGCTTCGCCTCGAGATCCTGAAGGAGCTGCAGCTGCTCATCGACAACCGGGAGGCGCGGGACCGCATCGACCGGGGTCCGCTGGCCGAGGCGAAGGGCCGGGAGCACTGGGTGCTCCACCTCCTCCTGCGCGCGCACGAGTCGGAACAGGCGCACCTGGACCGGCTCGTCGGCTCCGTCTACGGGAACCTGACGGCCCGACTCCAGTCCCTCGAGGACCGGCTCGCGACGCTCTCGGAGAGCGAGGGGTCCGCCCAGACCGAGGTCGTCGGGCGGCTCGACGCCTTGGGATCCGTCGTCTCCGACAAGCTCGAGCAGGGCCTCAAGGGGGGGGTGGAGCGGATCTCGGCCGCGTCGACGGCCCAGATCGCCAAGGAGCTCGACGAGCGGTGGAAGCCGATCGGCGAGTCGATCGAGACGTTCGCCCAGGGATCGAAGCAGATGCTCAAGGACGTCTCGGACACCTACAAGGTCGCGACCCAGACGAGGCTGCTGATGAACGAGAACGCCCGAAGGATCTCCGACCTCGGCCGGGACATCGTCGCCCTCGAGGAGACGTTGAAGCTCGTCGTCCAGAGGACCCTCGAAGAGGGGTTCGCCGGCCTCGAGCAGCGGGTCGCGCAGCTCGAGGCCCATGCCGGGATCCCGTCGCCACCACCGACCCCACCGGCCGCGTCGGCGCCCGAGATCACCGACCCGGAGAAGCCGACGGACGCCGGAGCCGGCTCCTGAACGGCGCCGGGGCGCGATGACCCGGCTCGACCCGAGCCACCCGAGGTTCGCGAGCCTGAAGAGCCGCGCCCGGCTCGCGGCGGCCTCGCGCCGGGGCCTCGTCGTCCCGGAAGGGCTGATCGCCCACGGCCGAGGGGAGGCGTTCGACTACTACCTCGGCGAGCGGACCATCCCGAGCGCCCGGGCCGCCGAGCGGACGGCGGCGGCCTGGCTCTGGACGGCCGAGCGCCCCGTCCTGTCGGTGAACGGCAACGTCGCGGCCCTCGCCGCGCGCGAGGTCGCCGAGCTCGCCCGCACCCTCCCGAGGCTCGCCGTGGAGGTGAACCTCTTCCACCGGACCCCCCGGCGGGTCGGGCTCGTCCTCCGCGCCCTGGAGGCGGCCGGCGTCGCCCGGCCGCTCGGCCTCGCGCCAACCGGCCGGATCGCCGGCCTCCGATCGGACCGGGCGCGGGTGGACCGGCAGGGGATCGGACGGGCCGACGTCTGCCTGATCCCCCTCGAGGACGGGGACCGCGCCCTCGCGCTTCGCAGGGCCGGAACGCGGGTCATCTCGATCGACCTGAACCCGCTCTCCCGGACCTCGACGACCGCGGACCTGCCGATCGTGGACGAGCTCACCCGGGCGCTCCCCGCCATCGCGGCGGAGCTCCGCCGGCTCTCGCGCCTTCGACGGCCCCCCCGAACGCGGCCCCGATTCGACGCCGCCGCCGCGCTCGCGAGCGCCCGTCGACGGATGGCGGACCGGCTCACGCCGGTCCGATCGCGACGTCCGCGAGGACGCGCGCCAGGCGGCCGGCGACCTGCTCGAGGAACGCCACGTCGCTCGCATCGAACGCGTTGACCTCGTTCCCGTCGATGTCGATCTCCCCGAGCACCCCGTCCGCGGTGCCCACGGGGACGACCACCTCCGCCCGGGTCTCCCGAAAGCAGGCTAGGTACTCCGGGGCGGTCCGGACGTCCGCGACGACGATGGACCGCGCCTCCCGGGCCGCCCGTCCGCACACCCCCTGGCCGATCGGGATCGTCTCGTGCTCCGTCGGCTGCGGGCCATCGTAGGCGGCGAGCCGAAGGAGCGGCCCCTCCCGCCGATAGATCCCGACCCAGGGGTAGTGGCGAAACTCCTGTCGAAGGAACCGACAGACCTCGGCGAGCGCCGCGCGCCCGGAGAGGCGGGAGAGGATCGCGTCGACCTGCAGGAGCGCCGGCGTCACCTGCCGGGGGTTGAGCACGTCGAGGACCCCCTAGGTCGAGGGAGCGCCGAGGGGGAGAATCTCCGCCGCATCGGGGGGGCCGATGTCGGCGTTTGAACTCCCGAGGCGTATTCCGCCACGAGCTTTCCAGACTCGCGCCGTACCGGACTGAGCCACCTCGGCACGCCCGGCCTCCGCTAGGCCTTCGGGCATTAAGGTTGGCGGGCCGACGACGCCCGGATCCGATTGGACGGCGTTGGGGGCGCCGGAAGCTCGAGCGGGTTCACTCGGCGGAGGGTTTCCAGCCGCAGCGCCGGCAACCCCCGATCGGTTGGGAGGTGGGCATCTCGCTGCCGCATCCCGGGCACGGGACCGGATCCGGACCGAGCAGGGAGAGGCAGTCGAAGCAGGCCCCTCCGCGTCGGTCGTTCGGCAGGACGACGAGCTCCTTCCCGCAGAACATGCAGCTCTGGAAACGGTCCTCGACGGAAGAAAAGACGCGGTGGTCCGCGAAAGAAAGCATGCGAGCCGCGCGAGCAGCGAGCGCCTACATAAGCCATTGGGCGCGGGACGAGCGCGCGACCGATTTCGGTCGCGTTTTCGTGTCCCCGGCGCCGCCGGCCGACGGGGGCGAGCCCTTCGCGACCGTCCGGGGCGATCCTACCCGTCGGAGGCCGCGCCCGGAACGTTCACGGCTCGCGCCAGCGCGCCTTCCAGCCGGCGATCGCGAGCAGGGCGAGGGTGAACGCGATGAGGACCCCCCAGTCGACGGCCTGCGCCGAGAGGGTCAGGGCCTCGAGGCCGAAGGCGTGCCGCATCAGGTCGGCGGCGTACGTCGTCGGCGACAGGTAGGCGAGGGGACGGATCGCCATCGGCAGGTAGCTCACGGGATAGTAGACCGGCGGCAGGACCGAGAGCCCGAGGGAGACGAGGGTCGAGAAGATGAACGTCTCCCGGACGTCCGCGAAGAACGTCGCCAGGGTGAAGCCGAGGCCGCTCGCGAACGCCCAGACCATCAGGAGGAGCGGGATGACCGTCACCACGCCCAGGACCGTCACCGGCGCGTTGACGACCCAGAGGGCGGCGAGGACCACGATCCCGGGGATCGAGTAGACGAGCTCGGAGAGGGCGATCCCGGCGACGTAGATCGGCGCCTCGACCGGGGAGGCGACGACGAGGTCCTGGAGCTTGAGGTCCTGCCGGTAGTGGGACATGTCCGTCTGTAGCGACGTCCCGATCGAGAGCATGGTGAGCACCATGCCCCCGGAGACCCCGGCGAGGAGGAGCCGGCCCTGGGAGGCCACGGAGACGAAGAACAGGAAGGAGAGCGGGGAGGCGAGCACCCCGACCAGGTAGAGCGGCTGCGTCCGCATCGGGACGATCCCGTTCATGTAGGCGAGGGTCAGGAGCGAGCGCCCGCGGTGGCGGGTGCCGGTCACGCGGCGTCCCCCTCCGGTTCCGTCCCGCCCTCGTCGATCGGGCGGCCGACGATCTGCAGGAAGATGTCCTCGAGGCTCACCGGGGCCATCGCGACCCGGGCGCCGCGCCCGAGCGCGGCCAGGGCGAGCTCCCGGGCGTCGCGCTCCCGGGCGAAGACGAGGAACCCGCCGTCGAACCCGCTCACCTCGCCGTACGGGTCGAGCTCTGAGCGGGTGAACCCCCCCTGGATCGAGACCCGGTAGGGGTAGCGGACCCGCTCGCGGATGTCGGCGGGCGTCCCTTCGAGCTTGACCACGCCCCCGTCCAGGAGGGCGAGGCGGTCGGAGAGCGCCTCGGCCTCGTCGAGATAGTGGGTGGTGAGGAGGACGGTGCGCTGCTCCCGCTTCGCCCGGCGGATCGACGCCCAGACCTCCCGACGGGCGAACGGATCGAGACCGGTCGTCGGCTCGTCGAGGAAGATCACGTCCGCGTCCGAGGCGAGGACCATGGCGACCATCGCCCGCCGACGCATCCCGCCCGACAGCATGCTGACGAGGCGCTTTCGGTGGGGCGTCAGCGAGAGCTCCTCGAGCACCGAGTCGGTCCTCCGCCGGGCCTCCCGGCGCTCCATCCCGCGCATCCTCAGGTAGAGGAAGACCAGCTCGTCGACGTTGAGGAAGTAGAGCGGACGGGACTCCTGGGGGACCGCGGCGATCGAGAGCCGGATCGTCCGCGCCTCGGTGCGGACGTCGTGCCCGAGCACGGTGAGGGACCCGGACGTCGGCAGGAGCTGGGTGGCGGCGATGCGGACGAACGTCGTCTTGCCGGCCCCGTTCCGCCCGATCAGTCCGTAGATCCTCCCCTCGGGGATCGTGAGGTCCACGTCCCGCAGGGCGTCGGTCCCCTTCGAGGGGGTCCCGTAGCGCTTCGAGAGCTGGCGGGCGACGATCGCCCCGTCCCCGGCGCCCTGGGCGGGCCGGCCGACGGTGAGGGTTGCCGACGACATCGTCCCCCTTGGACGAGCCCTAGGAGAGGACCTCGCGGAGCCGGCCGAGGGCGCGGGCCTCCTTGATCTCGAGGGCGATCCGCCGTCCCATGGAGAGCTGGGGGCGGACGAGGTCGGAGTAGCTCGACCCCTGGACGAACAGGTTGGTCCCCGCCACGATCCGGGTCGAGATCTCGAAGACCTTGAACTCGAGCTCCTCCGTCATGATCCCCTCGACGCAGAACGGGCCGACCATCCCGCCGAACAGCTCGATCGACCGTTCGACGATCCGGGCGCCGATGTCGAAGATCTGCGGGAGGAGGGACTCCCGCAGGACGACCGGCACGTTCCCGGTGACCACGAAGGTCGGCCGGAGGCCCGCCTTGAGGAGCTCCTCCTGGGCGCCCAGCTTGTAGAGCTCGTCGATGTTCGCCTCGTCGCGCCGGTCCATCCCCAGGAGCTCGAGCGAGCCGTGGCCGACCCGGTAGCCACGGTCGGAGATCGGCGAGTAGAAGAAGTGGACATAGTAGCGCGTCCCGAGCACGTACTCCTGGATGACGAACGGGCCGGTGGGCCGGAACGCCTTGAGCGCGTCGCGGTTCTTCGCGAGGAAGAACCCCTTGCCGCCCTTCGCCCCGTAATACTTCACGATCGCCGGACCCTCGACGTCCTCGGCGCGGGCGAACCGCTTCGGCATCCGGACCCCGGCCGATTCGAGCCAGACCCGCTCCTTCTCCCGGTCCGACTCCCAGCCGATGACCGCCCGGTTGCCGAAGACGGGGACGTCCAGCCGCTGGAACGCCTCCGGCCCGAGGTACTCGACGAACGAGCCGTGGGGGACGAGGATCGACGCCTCGCGGTTCAGCTCTTTGGTCCGCCGTGCGATCTCGGGGATCTTGTCGACGGAGAGGAACTTGTCCGGCCGTCCGAGGGGGAACGCCTCGAAGTATCGCGGGGGGGTCCCCGTGCAGACTCCGAGGGTCGGGAACCCCTCGATCCGGGCGCCGTGGAAGATCTGGAGCGAGGAGTGGGAGCAGAGGGTCGCGACGGTCGGGACCCGGTCCTCGATCGGGGCCAGCCGAGACGCGGGGGCGAGGGAGATACCCATATCGCCCGATATCGGGTGGGGGTTTTGTCGTTTGCTCAGGTCGAGGGCACGTCGTCCGAGCCCGACGCCGCTTCCGGGCGCCCCGAGGGCCGGCGGGGAGCTCCCCTGGATTCCAGCTCCCAGTACCAGCGCGGGACGGGCCGACCGGCGGGCCGCTCCGTCGGGGGCCCGGCCGTCGGGCGAACCGGGGATCCGGGCGCCGCCTCGGCCGCGGAGGCGTTCACGACCGGCGGCCCGGGGATCGACGAGGGCGTGGGGGTCGCCGGGCCGCTCGGGGGAGCCCCGGCGGGGACGTCGGACTCCCGGCGCCGTCGGGCGACCCGGTCGCTTCCCGGGATCCGGTGGACGCCGAGGAGGGTCGCGGCCTCGTGGAGGGCCTGGGCGGTCGTGCGAAGT
>DASYZN010000162.1:0-4159 GCA_035946105.1 Thermoplasmata archaeon
GGGGAGCTCAAGGGGATCGTCACGAAGACCGACCTCATCCGCGGTCTCCGCGGCACGCCGTTACGGCGCCCCGCGGCCACCTCACCGTGATCCATCGGCCCCGACGGCCCTCAGGACGGAACGCTCCACCAGCCGCGTGACGACCGGCCCGGTCCGATCCGCGACCGCCCCGGGAGGCTCGCGCGGACGCCCGGCCCCGCCTCGCGCCGTCCCGGAGGCGAAGACGACGTCGCCGTCGTACGGCGTGTGGCACGGGACGATCGAGCGGGCGAGCCCGTCGTGGGCGGCGACACAGAGTCGCTGCAGGACCTCTCGACCCATCGGGGCATCGACCACGACCGCCACGAGGGTCGTCCCGCGGGCCTGCCGGGCCCTCCGAGCGTCCCGGGGCCCCCCGCCAGGAGGGAGGATCGACCCATCCGATGCGGTCGGACCCGCGAGCCACCGACCGGTCGAGGGGTCCCGGACCGCGCCGACCGAGTTGAGGACCACCAGGACGCCGACGGCTCCCCCCGTGGCAAGCTCTTCCGAGGCGCTCCCGACCCCTCCGGGGGCGGCCCGCTTCCGGCCGAGGTACTTGCCGACGAGCGCCCCGGCGCCCGCCCCCCGCCGCCCGAGGGGGACGGGCCCCCGGGAGGCTCGACGCACCGCGTCTCGCCCAAGGAGGCGGTAATCCGGGAGCGCGACGCCTCGCCCCGGCAGGTCGAAGAGGATCGCCCCGGAGATCGGCACGATCCGGTGGGGATTGCCGAATACCTCGACGCCCTTTCCCTCCTCGAGCAGCCGTTCCCGGACCCCCCGCGCGGCATCGAGGCCGAAGAGGCTGCCGCCCGCGAAGAAGAGCGCCGAGCGGAGGCCGAAGGTGGCGTCGAGGGCCAGCGACGCGGTGTCGAACGTCCCGGAAGCGCCGCCCCGCACGTCGACGACGGTCGGCGCCGGCCGGTCGAAGACGAGGCAGGTCACGCCGGTCCGAGCCCCCGGACCCTCGGCGTGGCCGAGGCGGACCCCCCGGACCGTCGTGAGGGTCCTAGGCGCCCCACGGTCCGGCACGACCCGGTCAGGCCCTGGCCGATAAAGGCGCGATGCGTCGATTCGGAGGCTTAATGGGTTCGAGCCCAGTGGAGCGCGCGTGGCGAGACGCGCCGGTTCCGCCAGACCGCCCGGGGTCCCGGACGGCTTCACGATCGTGCGGACCCTTCCCCCGGGACGCCATCCGCTCCTCGCGGCGTTCCCGGGGCTCGACCGGTTGCCGGCCGCCCATCGGCAGGAACCCGACGCAGGGGCACGGCGGCCCCCCTACGAGGAGACGTGCGTCGAGGTGGTCCCGGAGGACGTCTGGATGTACGTCGCCCCGTTCGAGATGCCGAAGGGGGTCCCGAAGGAATGGCGGCCCCGCCTCTCCCCGAACGATTGCATCGTGATCGGCGAGAGCCACCTGAAGGAGAGCCCCGCGCTGATCCTCTACCTCGACATCTTCCACGAGCTCTGCCACGTCCGGCAGCGGAAGGCGGGCCAGGAGCTCTTCGACCGACGGGAGAGCTACGTGCGGAGGCCGACCGAGGTCGAGGCCTACCGGTTCGCCGTCGACGAGGCCCGACGGCTCGGCGTCTCGGACGAGGAGATCCGGGAGTACCTCAAGGTCGAGTGGGTGACCGATCGGGACCTCCTCGAGCTCTACGAGGCGGTCGGGGTCCCGAAATCCCCCTGAGCCGGGACCCGGTCGTCGTCGGACTTTCCCGAGGGACCGAGAGTTTATCCCCCGACTTCCGCGTGAGAGTCGTCCGAGCGCGCCGGGGGCGGGGCCGTTGGATATCAAGAGCCCGGTCTCGATCCGCCCGTCGACGAGCGATCTCTGGTTCTTCGCCTACCTGCCCCTCGCCGTCTCCGACGGGATCGCGACCCCCCTCATCCCGCTCCTCTTCCTCCAGGAGTTCGGGGCCTCGGCCTTCGCGGTGACGATCATCGTCGCCGCGAGCGCGATGAGCCAGGTCCCGTTCACCATCCTCTGGGGGAACCTCTCCGACCGGGTCGCCCACCGGAAGTTCTTCCTCGTCGGCTCGTTCCTCGCGACCGGCGGCTCGATCATCCTGATCGCGTTCGCGCGCAGCCCGGCGAGCTACTTCTGGCTCAACGTCGTCGAGGGCCTCGCCTGTGCGGCGAGCGCCCCGATCGGCACGATGCTCCTCCTGGAGACCCGCCACAAGCGCTGGTGGCCGGGCGACATCGGCCTCTTCGGCCTCATCTCGGGGGTGGGGACGACCGCCGGTCTCGCCCTCGGCATCCTGTGGCTCTTCGTCCTCGGGCAGAACCAGTCGATCGTCCCGACCATGGAGGGCCTATTGGTCCTCTCCGGGGCGCTCGCCGTGCTGGCGGCGGCGATCGCCTGGATCTGGATCGAGGAGCCGGAGGTCCGGCTGGAACGCCGGAGCCTCTCGGACCTCATCAATTTGCATCGGGGCGTGATCGAGCGGGTCCGCCACTTCCGCAGCCGGATGCTCAACCTGGTCGACCTGACCCGCGGGCCCCCGGAACCGATCGCGCGTCGCGAGGCGCTCTTCCTGATCTCCCTCGGGGTGATGTGCGTCGGCTTCGACATCTTCTACGGGCCGTTCCCCGTCTTCCTCTGGCAGACGGCGCGCTTCTCGGACGCGGGGGTCTTCGTCGCCTACCTCGCCGCCAGCCTCGCCTCGACCGCCCTCTTCTTCCATTCGGGCAAGGCCGTCGAGCGGAACTCGCCGAAGACCGTCTTCCTGGGCTCCCTCGGGGCGCGCGTCCTCTTGATGCTCGCCTTCCTCTGGGGACCCGCCTACGTCCTCTTCGGGCTCGGCAGCCCGGCGCTCCTCGCGTGGGTGAGCGTGCTCAACGCGCTCCTCGGCATCACCTGGGCGTTCGTGAGCACGGCGAGCACCCTCTTCCTGGTGCGGCTCGTCGGCCGCACCGCCCGCGGGCGGGCCCTCGGCCTCTACAACGCGATCGCCGGCGCCGGGGGGCTCCTCGGCACGCTCCTCGGGGGATGGATGTTCGTCACCTTCGGCGTGAACTTCGCCTACTCCGTCGCGGCGTTCACGGTCCTCCTGGGGGCCGGCCTGCTCGCCCCGATCCCCTACCACATGTTCCTGGTCGCCCATCCGATGAGGGTCCGGAGCCTCCGGGCGTTCCGGGCGATCGCCCCAGGACCGCCCCGACGCCGGCGGGCGGGGCGGGGAGGCTAGCGAAGGCCCCCCCGGCGCGCGGCGGCTATCGGAGCATCTCCCAGAACAGGTTGCGGATCAAGTACCCCAAGGCGAAGTTCGCGAGGATCGGCTCGAGCTCGGCCGGGTACTCCCGCAGCTCACACGATCGGAAGCCGAGCTGCCCGGGGGCCACGACCGCGTCGTTCAGGAAGACCCCGAACTTCCCCGTGATCTTCTCGTGCACCTCGTACTTCGAGCCCCCGTACTCGAACGACATCGGACCGAACGCGGTCGAGTGGGTCTTCCAACGCGACTCGCCGACCTGGAGGATGATCTCGTCCTTCTTCGCGTGGTAGGAGACGGTCGAGTGGACGACGTCCGGCGCCCCCGGCCGGAACGTCTCGTAGACGGTGGAGAAGAGCAGGGCGATCTGGCGGGCGACGGGGGTCGTCGTGCCCGCGACCGGCTTCGCGATCCAGGTCTCCGACGCGACCTGGACCTCGATCACGTTGCGGAGGACGCGCGCGGTGGCCCGGATCATCCGGGGGCGTATCCGTGGCCAAGGGCTAAGTACGTTCCCCTCGCCGGGCCCGCGTGGACGGCCGCCGCTGGGAGCCGCCAGAGTCGGAACGGCGCCTCGGGATGGGGTTCTACGCCACCACGACGCCTCCCTTGCCCGGCCGGATCAAGGGGTCCGCGGACGACTTCGAGGTCCGCGAGATCTCCTCCTACCCCGTCCCGGACCCGGACGGGCCGTTCACGGTGCTCTCGGTCCGGTCGAGCGGGTGGGAACAGCACGAGCTCGCCGAGCGGATCGCCGCCCGACTCGGCCTCGCCCCCCACGCCCTCTCCTGGGCCGGAACGAAGGACCGTCGGGCCGTGGCGACGCGGCTCTTCTCCTATCGGGGATCTCCCCCCACGGGGGAGATCGGGCTTCCGCGGGTCGAGCTCCTCGAGGCCTATCGGGCGCACGACGGCCTCGTCCT
>DASYZN010000163.1:0-2072 GCA_035946105.1 Thermoplasmata archaeon
GTCCCGATCCGGGGCTCGACGGAGAGATCGAACTGCCTTCGCCGTCCGAGGAAGTAATCCGCGAGCTGCTCCGGCGGGCTCCCCTTCGCGAACGGGGCGCGGCGTCGCACCGTCCCCTCGGGGAGCGGCGTCGGCTCGATCCCCCGTTCCAGCAGGTCGACGTCGAGGATGGTCTGATCTCGGTAGATCACCCGGAACGTGCCGATCGGCGAGGCGATGTCGGCGACCTCCGGCCGGACCTCGGGCTCGGGCGTCCGACGGCTCTTCGTCATGATCCACGTGCCCCGGGACGGGGGTTCCCGGAACGCCGGGCCTCGATAAAACCGTTCGGTCGCGCTCAGCGGCTTTCGAGCCCCCTGCGGGTGATCTGGAACTCGGCCGTCCCCTCGGGAAGGGAGCGGTGCTTCACGAGGACGGCCCTTCGGACGGCCCCGGGGAGGCGATCCAGCCGCAGGATCGTCTTCGCGGCGTGCTGAACGAACGACCCGCCGAGCGGCTCGAGCGATCCATCGGACGGCCGCCTCCAAACCTGGTTCGTGAAGAGGATCGGCACCCCCGAGCCGAGGCCCGTGGCGAGGAGGTCGGCGAGCTCGGTGCCGAGGGCGATCCGACCCTCGTCCTCCGACGGTCCTGAGAGGGAGAGCCGGTAGTAGAAGGTCGCGGAGTCGAGGACGATCAATCCGACGTCCCGTCGGCCCTCCCGGGTGAGCGCGCCCGCGGTCTCGACGGCCTTCGTCTGGGCCTCGAGGTCGGTCGGCGTCGACAGGAGGAGCCGCTTGAGCACCTCGTCGAGCCGCCCTCCCGAGACGGCCTCGAGGCGGTCGACCGAAAGTCCTTCGGTGTCGATGTAGAAGACCCAGCGCCCCGCGAGGGCGATCCGGACGGCCACCTCGAGGCAGAGGAGCGTCTTGCCGCTGCCGCCCTCCCCATAGAGTTCGGTGAGCCCGTCCGTCTCGAGTCCGCCGCCGAGCAGGCGATCGATCGATCCGATCCCCGTGGGGCACCGTTCCGAAGGCATGCCGAGCGCTCGCACTCGGCCCCCGGGCCATAAGCCATCTCCCCGGTCCGGGTGGAGAGGTACGGGCCGTGGAGGCTTCCCGGAACGGTTCTCGTCGCCCCGGGCGGGCCGGTCCACCGGCTCGGCCCCGAAGGGGGGTACCGCGGAGGAGGCCCGCATGAGAACGCTTCTTGCCCGTCCACGGCTGCCCCGGGGCGAGGGCACCCGTGGATCGACCGCCCAGCCTCACCGTCTTCGACGGGAGCGCGTCGATCGGCGGGACGAAGATCCTCTTCGAGCAGGGATCGACGCGCCTGTTCCTGGATTTCGGCACGAACTACCAGCGGATGGGGGCGTTCTACGAGGAGTACCTGCAACCGCGCCCCTCCCGCGGGATCACCGACTACCTCGCCGTCGGGCTGCTCCCCCGGGTGAAGGGCGTCTATCGGAGCGACCTCTTCCCCCCGTACGACTACCCGGAGCGGGACGACGACTGGCCGGGATCGCGCGTCGAGGCCGTCCTCCTCTCCCACGGGCACTTGGACCACGCCGGCGGCATCGCCTTCCTCGATCCCGAGCTGCCGATCGTGGCCACGCCGATGACCCTCGCGCTCCTGCGGGCGTGGCAGGAGGGAGGTCGATCCGACCTCACCTCGGAGATCACCTACCTGGGGCCAAGGGCGCCCGCCGCGGCCACGGGCCGGGCGGGCGACTCGCTGCCGGGTCGACGGCTCGAGTCCGACCGAGACGCCCCGAGGCGGAGCCGACGCTTCTGGCTCGTCGGCGGGGTCCCCGAGGGGTTCGCCGAGGAGCTGAGACGATCCCCGTTCGGGGGGAGGACCGACTTCGCGCCGATCGATCCCGAACCCGCGCCGGACCGGTTCGGCGACGTCCGGGTCCGGTTCCACGGGGTCGACCACTCGGTCTACGGCGCCGCGGGCTTCCTCCTCGAGGCGGACGGCGGGGCGGTCGCCTATTCGGGCGATCTGAGGTTCCACGGGGAGCGAGGCCGGGAGACCGAAGGGTTCGTCGCCCTCCTCGAGGCGAAGCATCCCGAGGTGCTGCTCGTTGAGGG
>DASYZN010000164.1:0-4777 GCA_035946105.1 Thermoplasmata archaeon
TAGCCCCGGAAGAAGTGGACGAACGCGAGGAAGATCATCGCGTAGGCCCTGTAGAGGTGGGTCGAGAGGAGCAGCGAGCCCATCGGCACCGAGTGGATGATGTAGAAGGTGCTGCACCAGGCGGCCGGCGAGCCCGAGAGGGTCCCCGCCGCCTGGCCGCAGGCCGTGAACGTGGGGTTCACGCTCGGCTGGTAGTAGAGGAGGAGCAGGAGGCCCGAGACGACCTGGTAGAGGAAGGCGTTCGCCACGAACGCCCCGGTCCAGTACGACGGCTTGAACGTGAAATCCGGCTGGGGCCGGAGCGCCCACTTCGGCATGCCGGTCCGGTCCTCGATGAACCCCCAGGTCCGGTTCAACGTCCGGTTGAACCACCGCTCGAAGCCCATCGAACCCCCTCCGTCCGACCTACTGGGGGAAGTTGCAGAGCGTAACGGGCTGCTGCTTCGACAACGGCGACTGGCTGCCGACGGCGTAGTCCCCCTGCAGGGTGCTGAGATGGCCGTTCACCGGGGGGCCCACCTCGTTGACGGCGTAGATCGAGTCGTCGGACTGGTCCCACTCGAGGATCACCTGCGGGAGGGGAAGGACGGCGGGGCCGGTGAGGTTCGACGCCCCGTTCGCCGCGTCGTAGGTCGAGCCGTGGCACGTGCAGTGGATGTAGAACGGCCGGCCGCCCGGGGTCTGAGGGCAGACGCCCGGGGGGAAGAAGGAGATCGCCGGCGACGGGCAGCCCAAATGCTGGCAGATGGCGCTGAAGGCGACGATGGACTTCGTGTGTCCGATCCCGTTTAGGGCGTTCGAGGCGCCGACGCCCCCGGGGGAGGCCGGGGCGAGGTTGATCAGGAAGTTCGGCTCGTTCCGCAACGGGTAGGCGAAGGTCAGGACGTCCCGCGTCTCGACGTTGTACTCCCGCTCCACCTTGGCGACCGTGAGCGGGGCGCCGTCGAGGTCGAGCAGCTGCACCCTCGGAAAGCTCGTGAGGCCGATCTGGGGCGGCTGGGCGTATTGCAGGGAGCCCGCGACGAGCCCCCCGCCCGCCGCGCCGACGAGGCCGGCGACGGCGAGGAGCTTCAGGACGTTCCGCTTCGTCTCGTCGACCTCGGGCGGGGGATCGGCGGGCGCGAGCCGTCGGACCTGGCCCACGATGTCCCCGTAGGCCGGCGGAAGGCCGCTGAGGCCCCGGGGGCAGTCCGAGGGGCAGCCGAAGCCGTTCACAGCGTCCTCCCCTCCGTGTCGACGACCTCGTCCTCGGGGATCGTGGGGTCCGGGATCGTCGCGCCGCCGGGGAGCTCGGCCCGATCGCTCCCGTAGTAGATCGCCCAGGTGATGCCGATCCCGGCGAGCGTCGAGAGGATCTCGGCGAGGGTCACGATCTGGTCTGCGGAGAGGGCGCTCAGGGCCGCCTCCCGGGCTCGAGGTCGACGGCCGGCGTGGCGATCGACCAGACCCTCGGTGCCGTCGTGCTCGCCCAGCCGTCGAACGCCGGGGTCGGCGCGCGGGCGACGGCGGCGGGAATCGCGGGGGTCGAGGCGATCGGGGACTCGATCCCGAGGATCGCCTCCCGGATCGACGGGGGACGGCCTCCGGAACCCTTCGGGAGGTCGGCGGCCCGTCCGACCTCGTCCAGGAGCTCCTGCTTGAGCCGCATCGCGCGGCCGTAGTAGCGTCCGAGGGTCCGGAGGATCGCCTGGTTCTCCCGGCCGAACAGGAGGAACCCCCCCACGATGAGGAGGATCGCCCAGTCGATGTCGGAGAAGAGCGCCATGATCAGCGGCTCACGCTCCGGCGGCTCCGAGGGGCGGAGCGGCGGACCGGCCCTCCCAGCGCGTGGCGAAGAAGACGCCTCCGAAGTAGAGCGCCATCATCGGCGCGGCGACCAGGAGCATCGTGATCCCCGAGTTGTCCGGCGTCACGATCATGCCGAAGACGAGCGCCCCGATGACGGCCCCCCGCCAGTGCTTCCGCCAGCTCGCGGCCCGGACCACGCCCAGGCGGGTGAGCCCGTAGACGAAGATGGGGAGCTCGAAGGCGACGCCGAAGGCGAGGGAGTAGAGGAGCGCGAACTCGACGAACGCCTGGATGCCGAGGACGGGGGCGATCCCCATCGCCGCCACGTAGTCGAAGAGAAGCCGGAAAGTGAGCGGAGTGAGGAACAGGATCCCGAGCAACGTCCCCACGGCGAAGAGGGCGGTCGCGGGGATCCCGATCCACCGTAGGAGGGCGCGCTCGTTGTGGCGGAGCGCCGGCACCAGGAACGCGCCCGCCTCGTGGACGATCCAGGGCATTCCGAGGATCAGGGTGAGCAGCGCCCCGATCTCGAGCTGGACGATGACGGAGTCCCCGACGCCCAGGTTGAGGAGGAGGACGTTGGGCGGGAGCATCCAGCCCTTCAGCGCGAGGAACGCCTGGGCGCTCACATTGTAGAACAGGCTCGGGTACGGGTAGGCGAGGGGGAGCGTCACCCCCGCGACGGCCACCGAGAACGGCCGCAGCTCGAACGTCAATAGGAAGCCGAAGATCGGACCGAGGACGACGAGGATCCGAACGACGCGGCGGCGCAGCTCCGAGACCACCCCGAGGATCCGTTCGAGATCGCCCATCGCTCACCCTCGGACCCCCTCCTGGGACGTGACCCGGACGTGGCGGGAGCGCGCGCGGAACTTGGGCTCCGACGTGCGCGCCATGGCCTCCGTCGGGTCTCGACTAGCGAACCGTCCCCCCGGGGGCCGCGCCGTCGGCCTTGGCCTGCTCGGCCTTCAGCTCGCGCTCGACCTCGAGCCGTCCCCGCTTGAACTCCCCGACGGACCGGCCGAGGCTGCGGGCGAGCTGGGGGATCTTGGTCGAGCCGTAGAACAGGATCGCGATGACCACGGCGATGATGAGCCAGTCGTCGATCGAATCGAACATGGGCGGCGGGGACCACCCGGCCTTGAAGGATATGGCGTTCGTACGGGAGAGTCCGACCCGTACGAACGGTCCGGACTGCCCGCACTTAAGCGGGGTCTCAGGCCGACGGGATGAGGACGGTGGAATTGCCCGCCGAGACCGCGCGATCCAAGGCGACCTCGGAGAGGATCGCGAGGCACCCGGCGCCCCGCTGGACCGCGACCGTCGCCGTGTAGACCCCGTTCCGACGGGCGGCCCCCTTGAGGCGACGCGCCCCGATCCGCGCCGACTCGGCGAGGCGCGCGCTCTCGGCGAAGCCCTCGCAGGCCGTCGGCAGGGTCGGGTGCATCAGGGTCTCGACGACCGTCTGCAGGCCATCCTTGAGCTCCTGCAAGAGCCGGGGGAGCGCCTCGTCCGCCTCGCCTCCGACGTGCTCGCTCTCGTGGAGCTCGCGGGCGATCTCGCCGACGAGGCCTCCGAGCTCCTCCAGGGCGTGGACGACGACCCGCCACTCCAGGAGCTGCCGGGGGTCGGGGCTGCCGATCCGGCGGGCGAGCGACCAGTCGCGGCTCGAGAGGAAGAGCTGGCGGACGAGCAGGGCGAGGACGCGGTTCGTCTCCTCGGAAAGCGAGGTGAGCCGCCGGGAGCGGCTCCCGCGTACGAGGAGCGCCTCCGACTCCTCGATGGAGGCGATCAGGATCATCTTCATTCGCTGGACGAGCTGGGGCAGCCCGTACTTCGACGGATCGACGAAGTTCTGCAGGAGGACCCGGTTCGGCTCCTGGGCGACGACCGAGACCCCGAGCAGTCGGCGGGCGGCCATCTGGAGCTCCTCCATCCGCTCGGGAGCGAGCGGGACCTCCGTGCGGATCTCGATGGCATCGTGGCCGACCCGGTAGGCCCCGAAAACGAGGCGTTCGAGGAGCCCCGGCGTCTCGAAGGCATGGGCCTCGACGAGATACGGGATCCCGGCGGCAGAGGCTCCCGGGGGCGGCGCGGGCTTCAGGAAGAGCGTCCCGTCGTCGTTCTGGTCGAAGACGATGAGGTCGCCGGGCCTCAGGTTCATCGCCTCGGCCCACGGCTTCGGCAGGGTGACGGCGATCGACGAGTGGCCGGCCTTCAGGACCCGGCGCTCCCGGGTCGAGGCACCCCAAGCCATCCGATACAATCCCGAACCTCTTACGAGGTCCGTAGCTTGCAACCCGCCGACCCTCTTAGACGTTGCGGCGGCGCGCCGAGCGGAGGCTACGGCGTTTTCGGCGGCGGCGGGGGCTCGGGATATCCGAGCCGCTCCGGCGGCATCTCCTCCGCCGCGCCCCGCCGTCGACCGATGACGAACCCGAGGACGAGCGCCAGGATGACGAGGCCGGTGATCGTCCCGGCGATGATGAAGACCGGCGCGCCGGGGCCGGTATTCACCGAGAGGGTGGAGCCGGCCTCGCCCGACCCGAGGATCCCGGACATCGTCGGGAAATGGCCGGGCTGCGTGCAGACGTACTCGTAGAGTCCGTAGGCGGGGGCCGTGAAGTTGCCGTAGTACTTCCCCCCCGTCGTGGTGCCGACCACGATGTTGAGCAACGGGGGATGGGCGCTGAAGTAGCTAGCGAGCTGGGTCGCCCCGTCGGTCTGGGGGAAGGTGTGGCCGGCGGAGGCGTCGATGGTGAAGGTGTGGGCGACCGTGCCGAGCTGGTTCACGACCACCTCGACCGAGGCGCCCGGGGTCACCTGGTCGCTCGAGAGCACGAAGTGGAGGTCGTCGGTGACCGAGACGTTGAGGAACTCGACGGCGCCGGCCTCCGCATGGAGGCTTCCCCCCCGGGCGCCCGGGCCGTTCGGGGCGAGCGCCGCCGCGCCGATCCATCCCCAGAGGACGACCAGCAGGGCGATCCCC
>DASYZN010000165.1:0-9129 GCA_035946105.1 Thermoplasmata archaeon
GCCGGTTCTGGGCGCCAATCTGCTCGCGTTCGTCGACCTCATGCTCTTCGCTGGGGGCCTTCTCACTTTCCTTGGATTCGTTGGAGTTGCTGTGGCCAGTTCGAAGATCGGCACGGCGTACGAGGAGGGGTTTGTCGAGCTCGGGGGTGCGCTATCCGCGCTGCCGTTGTTCTCATTCATCGGATACGCCCTTTCGGTAATGGGGCTCGACCGAATCGAGCACAAGGTCGGACGAGGTTGGACCCCTCAACCCCCTCCACCCCCGCCGGCGAGCTATCCGGTGTACATCTATCCAGGAGGGTGGACGTACGGATCTCCCCCCCCGCCCGTCTCCGGGCCACAGGGCTCCTGGGACAGTCTCGCTACGGTGTTCGTCGTACTTCTGGTCGTACTCTGGGCGGTCATCCTCCCGTTCTCCCTGCTCATCGCGTCGAGTGGACTCACCAAGGGTCCGGGGGGACCCCCCCTAGGGGGTCCAAATGGTAGTTCCCCTCCGACCTCCTCGGGACCGATCTCCGCCCTTCCGATTGTCGTGATCCTGCTCGCCGTTACTGCCATTCTCGTGCCGATCGCCATAACAAGGAATCGGCGCAAACGGTTGCCGGCGAATCGCCCAATCGTGCCTCCCTCCCCACCGACCCCACCTCCACCGACTAAGGAGGAAGACCCTCTCGATCACCTGGTTTGAGTGGTGGCATCCCATGCCAACGTTCGCATCGCGGGCCTACCAACCCCAAGCCATCTAGGAGGGTTCAACGGTATTGACCTCGGACTTCCACATGCGAAAGATCTCGTCGGTCAGCGTCTTCGGTAAGTTCGGTCGCTGAGTCAGAATCGGAGTGGCGATCCTGCCGGCTTTCATTCGGATGTAGCATGGGTCTTGTTCAAGGTTCGGCCCGGAAGTCCACCGACCGCGCGGAATCGATGGGTTCGAGACCGGATCAGGATGAGGACGCGGGGCACCGGCTCCCAACCCGATCGGGAAATACGAGTCGGACCCCCCTTGGATTCTACGGTCGATCGACCCAGAGGTTCGGCCCGGTTCCAACGGAAACCCTGACGACGGAGCATTCGCCAGATGGTTCCACGAGAGCAAGAGACTCCCCAAAGCGTGCTCGCGGCATCCGCTAGGCGTTCGAGAGTCCACCCGCCCTCAACAAGTCCCCTTGAACGCGGATCCGAAGAAAGTAATTGGGCCAGGTAGCCCTCGAGGTGCGGATCTATTCGAGGAGGCCGCCCAGAGCGCGGGCGTGGACGGAGAGCCGCGAAGCCGCCTGCCCGAAACCTCCGTCGCCACTTGCCGACCGCGGTTGGGCTGACCCCTAGCCTTTGTGCCACCTCGGTCAGATGCAGCCCCTGTTGCAGGAGGCTGATTCCCTCTCGACGGCGCGCTGCGAGCATGGCGGTGTCTCGCCGTCGGAGATTCCAACTGGCCATCCCGGCCCCTCATCCCCCCGAATTCAACTCAATTACTAGACGGTGCTCAGATATAGGTCGGTGCGGGTTTGAGGGCGATGGTCCGGAACAGAAGGCCCTCATTTTTTGGGCCGATGCTGGTCGTGCGGGATTTTGAGAACTCCCTGCGGTTCTACCGAGACGTGATCGGCCTGCAGGGTGAGGGTGAAAGCCCGTACGCGGAGTTCTCGAACGGATCCTCGAAACTTGTCCTGCTCGACCACGGGTTTTGGAAGACCGTCGGAGGACGGGGCGGGCCGAGCCCCCGAGCTTGGAAGCGGGAGGGACTGGTCCTCGCCATCCAAGTGCGGGATGCCGATGCCGAGTTTCAGCGGATCAAGGCGGAGGGGGTTGCGGTCGCGACCCCGCCCGCCGATCGGCCTATGATGGGGTTACGAAATTTCCAGATCTATGATCCGGACGGCAACCTGGTCGAGGTTACCTCGCCGTTGCGCCCATCTCCGACGCCGAAGAAGATGGTCGGCGGATAGCGGGGCCTCGAGGGAACGTAACCGGACGAAGGAGCCTGTCGAGGAGGGTGGGGCGACCCGATCCCTGCCTCTCGATGTGGACAGCGGAAAAGCTCTTGCGGGAAACAACCTCCATCCCCGCCGGGGATCGAGGATGGAGTCTGCCCTCGGAGTTGGGGGATTTTTCTTTCGGGCACAGGATCCGGAGTCTCTCGCGCGTTGGTATCATGAAAAGTTAGGCATCAATCCCGTCCCGACAGACTACGCCGGAACGCCATGGAGGCAGGAAGCCGGCCCGACGATTCTGAGCCCCTTTCCCAAGGACACGACCTACTTTGGCGATCCGGGCGCCGCTTGGATGATTAATTTCAGGGTTCGAGATCTCGATGCGATGGTGTCCCAGCTTCGCGCGGCTGGGGTCACAGTCGATCCGGATCCGGCCCCTTACCCGAACGGACGATTCGCCCGCCTGAAGGACCCTGAGGGGAACCCGATCGAACTTTGGGAGCCTGCGCAACTGAATCAGACCTGATACTCTTGCCCTAGGTCGATGAGACTACGCATCAAGATGCTGATCGGCCCGGATCGCGTCCTCCAAGCTTGATCGGTTCCCGACCCCTCTACCGCCTCGAATCGAAGCACGAGGAGAACGATGTTTCCGGTTGAGATGGAAACGCACCAGCTGGAACTGCTTCACGGTCGGCAGCCTGGATGCGCGGGGCCGAAGTGAGAAGGAGACAACTCCGGACACAGCGTGACCCCGCGGAGATGCGAGACGTTTTTCGACGAATTCCGACCGGAGCCGGTGACGAACAAAAGCGAAATAGCCGCAGTGCTCGACCTGCCCTCTCGGTCGTGGATGGTCACTTGACGAACTTGACCAAGGCAGCGGGTTCTGTTTCCGACCCCTCCCGTGAGGTCGTCATTGACGTCGAGGGCCTCCGAATGGTCTACCCGGCTCCGAAATCGGGTGGGACCGGTACGGTCGCCGTCGATGGCATCGACTTCCAGGTCCGACGGGGAGAGATCTTTGGTTTCCTCGGACCCAACGGCGCCGGCAAGACCACCACGATCTCGATCCTGACGACCCTTCTCGAGCCAACGGCGGGACATGCCCACGTGGAGGGGCTCGACGTGGTGGCCCGCCCTCACGAGGTCCGCCGCAGGCTCGGCCTGGTCTTCCAGAAGTCGACCGCGGACGAGGAACTGAGCGGCCGGGAGAACATGGCGATTCAGGCGGGGCTCTACGGACTCGCCGGGCGAGAGGTGAGCGAGCGGATCGACAACCTCCTCACCAAGATGGACCTCGCCAACTTCGCCGACCGGTTCGTCAAGACCTACTCGGGCGGGATGCGCCGGCGGCTCGAGCTCGCCGTCGGGATGGTCCACAACCCCCGCATCCTTTTCCTCGATGAACCGACGCTGGGTCTCGATCCCCAAGGACGGGCGGGGTTCTGGCAGTACATCCGGACGCTGAGGGCGACGAGCGGGATTACCGTCCTCATGACGACGCACTACCTCGAGGAGGCCGACCAGCTTTGCGACCGGATCGCCGTGATCGACCACGGGAAGATCATCGCGCTCGGCACACCGAAGGAGTTGAAGGACAGCGTCGGCGGCGACACCCTCGAACTGACGGTGTCCCCCGGGGCGAAGGACCTTGTCCCGATCCTCGAGGCGCTGCCGGGGGTCACGGGCGTGAGCCGATCCGGGGACACGTATCGGGTCAAGTGCACTAACGGCGAGTCGCTGGTCCCCCGGGCCGTGGTCTCCGCGGGGGAATCGGGGGTCTCGATCACGGGGGCCATCGTCCGCAAGCCGACCCTGGACGAGGTCTTCTTAGAGCTGACCGGGCGAGCCTATCGGGGCGAGGACGAGTCCGGATCGCTCCCCTCGACCAAGGAGACTCCCAAGGACGTCCCGATCGAGGGTGGCTGATGTATCGCGAGGCCTTCTCCCTGATCAAGAGGGAATACCTTCGCTGGATCCGGGCCCCCGCGTGGGTGATCTCGGGCCTGCTGAGCCCGATCCTCTACCTCCTGCTGTTCGGGCAGGCGTTCGATCTCGGGAAGCTCATCCCCTCGGGGATCGGGGGCGCGGTCCTCTCGGACGCCCTCTCAGGGGCGCCCAGCTACTTCTCCTACTTCGCCGTCGGGATGGTCGCCTTCGCGAGCGTGACGGCTGCGATGTTCTCAGGGACCGGGATCATCTTCGATAAGCAGCTCGGTATCCTTCAGCGGATCCTCTCGACCCCGATCTCGCGCCGGTCGGTCTTCCTCGCCTCCCTGGTGTTCCGGGGCGTGCTGACGCTCATCCCCGCCTTCCTGGTGGTCGGTCTCGCGCTCCTGCTCGCCCACGTCCCGAACGTCGCGGGGCTCGTGCTCCAGAGCGGGGTGACCGCGCTCGACGCCATGCAATTCCTCGGCGCCGCGTTGGTCCTCTCGGTCGCGTTCACCGCCCTATTCCTCTCGTTCGGCTTCGCCGCGCAGCGGATCGAGAGCTACTTTGGCGTCATCACGATCCTGCAGCTCCCGATCCTGCTGACCTCGAACGCGATGTATCCCGTGAACATCATGCCGGCCTGGCTCCAGTACATCGTGGCGGTGAATCCGATCTCGCTCGCCGTGAACGTCATGCGGATGAGCCTCTTCGGCGCTTCGGGCTACCCGTACTCGGTGGGGATCTACCTGCTGGGATTGCTCGCCTGGGCCGGGCTCTTTGTCGGGATGGCGCTCGTCCTGGCCTCCCGCGCGCTTCGCACGAACGTGATCCCGGTCAGCGGGTCTGCGTTGTCTCAGGCGATCGCCGAATAGACGGGTCTCCCAATCGGAAGTCGCCTCGAGCGCCCCGGGGCCGAGTTCGTGAAGAACCGATGGCATCATCCGGGTTGCGCCCGGTTCCGGATCGGCCCCACGGGATGGCCTTCGGGCACGTGAAGCTCCGAATCGGGACCCGGGAGTTCGGGGATCGAATCGAGCTCGGACGAGGGGCCCCTCAACTCGTCATGGCATGGGGGGGCACTGCCGGACAGGTCCAGGACGGATTCCAACGATGGATCCCCATCTCGCTTATGGAGGGGGGAGCCAAGGATAATCGTCCGGCATCCTCGGGTCGAGGAGGTTGCTCGGGACCCCCATGAACCAGGCGCGGATCATCCAACAACTGCTCCGGTCCAGAGACCCCTCGATCCGTTGGCGGACCCGGGTGGGAGCGTTGGGGGAGTCCCCGACCTCGAGCACGAACGTCTCGCTGCAATCGAAGATCCGTAGATCCGCCCGAGTCCGGTCAATGCTCGCCCCGCAGAAGCGCTCGTCGGCGGGGAAAGCCTTCCGAAAGATCTACAGTTATTGGCAGGGCACCCATTGGGTCCTGGCCTCCCTGGGGGAGATAGGCTACCCCGCCGGGACGCCTGAGCTGAAGCCGCTGGTCGACCGGGCGCTTCAACAGTGGCTCCGGCCGAACTATCTTCGCCTGAGGAATTCCACCGGGCGGGCCCGAAGCGGAGGAACCTACGGGGTGCCCGTCGTGCAGGGAAGGGCGCGCCGCTGCGCCTCCCAGCAGGGGGCCGCGCTGCTCTACACGACCCGGCTCGGGTTCTCGGACGATCGATGCGTCGAACTCGCCGAGCTGCTCCAGCGCTGGCAGTGGCCCGACGGCGGCTGGAACTGCGACAATGACCCGGCCGCCGACACGTCGTCGTTCATGGAGACGCTGCTGCCGTTGAGGGGGTTGGCGGCCCACGCGATGGCGACCGGAGACCGGGCGTCCCACCGGGCGGCGATCCGGGCGGCCGAGGTGTTCCTGCAACGAGCGATGTACCGCCGCCGATCGGATGGACGGACGATCCGACCCGAGTTCCTCGAACTGCACTACCCACTCTACTGGCATTACGACGTGCTCGGGGGACTCAAGGGCCTCGCGGAGGTCGGACTCCTTTCGGACCCGCGCGCGAAACCGGCCCTCGATTGGCTCGAGGCGCGGGAGCTTCCGTCGGGGGGTTGGCCCGCCGACGCTCGCCACTACCACGTGAGCGAGACTTTCGCGAGGCGGGGCGAATTCGTCGATTGGGGACGGGGACGCACTGTCCTCAACGAGTGGGTCAGCACGGATGCCCTGACCGTGCTTCGAACAGCGGGCCGTTGGGCGGACTGATTGCGCTCTAGAGGAGCCGCCGGAGGTCTGTAGGACCGTCGAGTCGGCGCGGTCGAAGGTCGATCACCCCGCCCTACGTGGCTCAGCAGGCGGAGTCCGGTCCGAGCTGGTCGCTCGACTTCCCGAGAGCTGAAATCCCCGCGAGGTGTCGACGGGGATCAGCGGAAGGTCACCATGAAAGTCGGCGTGCTGGGCAGCGGAGAGGTCGGCCGGGTGCTCGCCTCGGGGTTCGTTTCCCGGGGCCACGACGTGATGATCGGTTCGAGGACCCCCGACAGCGAGCCCCTCAAGGAATGGAAACAATCGGCCGGACCTCGGGCCAGCACGGGCACGTTCCGGGAGGCCGCGAAGCATGGGGAGGTCGTGGTCGTCTCGGTCCTGGGATCGGGGGCCGACCAGGCCCTCGATCTGGCGGGGCCGTCGAACCTCGATGGAAAGCTCGTCATCGACACGACGAACGCGCTGGACTTCTCGAAGGGGATGCCTCCGGGGCTGTTCACCACGGCGACCGAATCCCTCTCTGAGCGGATCCAGAGGAAGCTCCCGAAGGCGAGGGTCGTCAAGTGCTTCAACATCGTGCCGAACTCGATGATGGTCGACCCGAAGGTTCCGGGCGGGCCCCCGGACATGATCATCTGCGGCAACGATCCGAAGGCGAAGCAGGAGACCATCGCCCTCCTGAAATCGTTCGGTTGGGCCGGGGCGATCGACATCGGCAACCTCGACGGCGCCCGATGGCTCGAGGCCCTCGTCCCGTTGTGGGTCCGGGTCGCCGGCGCCCTCGGCTCGTACAACGTGGCCTTCAAGGTCGTCAAGGCGTAAGCGCCTTTGTCGGTGAGCCCGTCCGTTCGGGCGGTGGCAACGAAGACCGGAACGACTACTGGCCGCCGAACCGGTTGATGTACTGCTCGATCCGCTCGAGCAGTTCACTCAGCGGCATCGTGGTGTCTTCCCGGGACCATTCGAGCGTCACGGTCGGACGGGACGTGCTGTTCGGGATCGGGAGGGAGAGCGTGACGGTGACCCTTCGGGGGCTCATCTCGACGATCTGGGCGATCGCCGTGTCGGCTGGGGGAGCGATTCCGGGGTTCCGCCTCGCGGTGATCTCGGGCATATCGACGGGGCAGTAATCGGCCCCATATTTCAGGGTTGGGAATCTGCCATGGAGGCGTTTCGTCCCGGGTCGTGTGCTGCCCATCCCCATGGGTCCGCCGAGGACGAAGACCCTCGATGGACCGGGAGCGGGCTTTATTCGACGACGATACCTCCTACGCCGCCCTGCGAGCTACGGATGGAGGGGACGGCCCGGGGGAAGGCGATGGGATCTCGGCGGCGGCTGGTGAGGGGCGGCCGGGGCACGGGTGAGGCCAGTTCGATCTGGCGGATCCCGCTCGCGATAGGGTTCTCCGCCGCGCTCCTCGTCTCTGGCTACGGGACGATCGTCCCCGCATCGCTCCGCTGCGCCGGTCCGGCACCGGTGGGTTGCACCGGGGGACCGCTCGGTCCCCCACGACCGCTGGTCGGCGCGGGAGGACAGTGGTTCGACGTCGTCCTCTACGACTACGGCTTCTGGATCACGAACACCGTCTCGGGGGCGAACGAGTCGGGAAACTGGACCATCTTCGAGAACTTCGTCATCCACGTGAACACCACAAGCGAACCTCCGGTGGCCTCCCTGGGAGGGAACGGCCCCCACGGGCTCGGACTCCTCTGGTCGCCCGGCACGGCGCCCGACTACATCCAGCAGGCCCCTCAGGGGAGCTGGGCCTCCGGCTCGTTCCTCGCCCCCAGCGCGGTCCACCACGGGGCGACGGTCTACTGCATCACGCCCTGCGGGACCGGGCACAGCGGGATGACCGTCCCGATCCTCAACATCGTTCCCGCGACCCCGCCGCCCGCCGGGAACCTCTCGGCGAGCCCCGTGAGCGGCTACGCGCCCCTGCGGGTCTCCTTCGGCGCGGCGGCCACCGGGGGCACGACGCCCTACGAGTTCTTCTGGAACTTCGGCGACTCGAACGGTTCGGCGTTCCTCCACCCCTCCCATGTGTACGGGACGCCGGGAACCTACTACCCGGTGCTGACCGTCATCGACCGCAACGGGCTCGTCGGCACCGCGTTCGTCAAGATCGTCGCCCTCGGCACGCCGCCGTTCACCGCGTCCGAGAGCGCGAGCCCCTCGCAGGGCGCCGCGCCCCTCACGGTCTCCCTATCGGCCAGCGCGTCGGGAGGGATCGGACCGTACCTCTTCTCGTGGTCGCTGGGGGACGGAGGGATCGCGAGCGGACCGAACGTCGTGCACCGCTACCCGTACGGCGGGAGCTACTTTCCTTCGGTGACCGCGGAGGACCAGCGCGGCGTCACGACGAGCGCCACCACGCTCGTCCGCGTCACGTCGACGAACGTCTCGCCCCTCGCCCTCGTGATCGCGCTGAGCCCGGACCGGGGCGACCTCCCGCTCTCCATGAACGGGACGGCCTCCGTCATCGGCGGCCAGGGGACGATCGCGCCGGTGACCTGGGTCTTCGGCGACGGGAGCCCCCGGGGGAGCGGCCCGCTGGTCCGCCACGCCTTCGACTTGATCGACGCCGGCGCGATCAACGTGAGCGCGTTCGTCACCGATTCGTTCGGGGAACGCGCGAGCGCGACCCGGTCGATCGACCTCTACCCGGCGCCTAGCGCGAACCTGACGGTCTCGGCCCCCCGGGCGACCGCGCCGTCGACCGTCACCTTCTCCGTCGCCCTCGTCGGGGGCAACGGGAGCTTCTCCTCCCTCTTATGGGACTTTGGCGACGGCATCACGACCACCGACCCCGCGAAGACCTCGCATGCCTTCGCCCGGGCGGGTAACTACTCGGTCAGCGTCAGCGCGACCGATTCGACGGGCCGGACCGTCCTCGGCTCGACGTGGGTGAACCTGACGGCGAACCGCTCCACCGTTCCCCCCTCGACGGGGAGCCCGGGGGTCGTGCGCGTCGATGAGTTCCCCCTCCTCTTCCTCGGGGCCGTCGGGGCCACGGGCCTCCTCGTCCTGTTCCTCTCCGGCCGGCTCGAC
>DASYZN010000166.1:0-5466 GCA_035946105.1 Thermoplasmata archaeon
GACGGAGAGGAAGGCGCTCCCCCCGGCGGGGACGAGCCGGACCCCCGTGGCCACGAGCGCCTTCACGAGGGCGTCGGCGAACGTCGGGCCGAAGCAGGCGACCTCGCCGGTGGATTGCATCTCGACGCCGAGCAGCGGGTCGGAGCCGGAGATCTGCAGGAAGGAGAACTGGGGGACCTTGACGCCGAAGCGGCCGCTGGGGAGCGGCAGGACGCCGGTCCGCGAGAGCGGGAGCCCCAGCATGGCGCGCGCCGCCTCCCGAAGGAGCGGCACCTCGGTCGCCTTGGAGAGGAACGGGAGGGAGCGGCTCGCGCGCAGGTTGAGCTCGATGATCTGGAACGCCTGGTCCTTCACCAGGAACTGGACGTTGAACGGTCCCCGGATCGCGAGGGCGCGGGCCATCTCGAGCGCCGCGGCGACGAGCGAGCGCTGGACCTCGGCGCTCGTGCGGCGGGGGGGGAGGCAGAAGATGGCGTCCCCGGAGTGGATCCCGGCCCGCTCGACGTGCTCCAGGATCCCGCCGACGAGGATCCCGGCGCCGTCCGAGATGGCGTCGAGCTCGACCTCGTCGGCCCCCTCGATGAACTTCGTGAGGACCACGGGATGCTCCGGAGAGAGCCGGACCGCCTCGGAGAGGAAGCGGGCGAGGTCGTGGTGGCCGAAGATCACCCGCATCGCCTGGCCCGAGAGGACGTAGGAGGGGCGGACGAGGACGGGGTAGCCGACGTCGTCCGCGAAGGCGGCGGCGGCCTCGACCGTGGTGAAGGCGTTCCAGGCCGGCTGAGGGATCCCGAGCCGCTCCAGGAGGGTCGCGAATCGGGCGCGGTCCTCGGCCGTGTCGATCGACTCCGGCGAGGTCCCGAGGACCGGGATCCCGCACGTGGTCAGGAGCGGCGTCAGGTTCTGGGCGAGCTGGCTCCCCACGCAGGTGACGACGCCGCGGTAGCCGTCGAACTCGGCGAGGTCCCGGACCCGCTCCAAGGTGATCTCCTCGAAGTAGAGCCGATCGGAGCGGTCGTAGTCGGTGGAGACGGTCTCCGGGTTCGAGTTGAGCAGCGCGACGGAGGGGATCCCCTCCGCACGGAGCCCGTCGACCAGGTTCATCGTCGACCAGTCGAACTCGACCGAGGAGCCGATCCGGTACGGCCCGGCGCCGAGGACGAGCACGCTCCCCGCCGGGCAGGGCTCGACGTCGTCCGCCTCGGCCCGGTAAGTGAGGTAGAGGTAGTTCGTCTGGCTCGGCCACTCCCCGGCGAGGGTGTCGATCATGCGGATCCTCGGCCGGATCCCGCTCGCGAGCCGGCGACGGCGCACCTCCTCCTCGTCGAGGAGGGTCGCCCGCGCGATCGCCCGGTCCGAGAAGCCGAGTTCCTTCGCCTTCCGAAGGTCGGCGGGTCCGACGTTCGTCCGGACCGCCCTCAACCGGGCGTCGACCACCTCGACCTCGGCGAGCGCGTCGACGAACCATCGATCGACCCAGGACCGGGCGCTGATCGTCGCGGGATCGAGGCCGGCCCGGAGGGCCTCGAGGATGCGGTGGAGGATCTCGGGTTCGGGGTCCGAGAGCTCGGGGAGGATCGCGGACTTCGGCCGGGCCTCCGCGGGAGGAACGAGGTCGGCCCGCGGGTCGCTCATCCGCACGGCCTTCAGGAGGGCCTCCGCGAACGACGCGCCGATCCCCATCACCTCCCCGACGGACTTCATCGACGGGCCGAGCCTCCGCTCGGCCCGGGCGAACTTGTCCAAGTCCCAGCGGGGGAGCTTCACGACGACGTAGTCGAGCGCCGGTTCGAAGCAGGCGCTCGTGACGCCGGTGACCCGGTTCTTGAGCTCGGGGAGCGTGGCGCCGAGGGCGAGCTTGGTCGCGACGTAGGCGAGCGGGTAGCCGGTCGCCTTGCTCGCGAGGGCGCTCGAGCGCGAGAGGCGGGCGTTGATCTCGATGGCGTAGTACTCGAGGCTGTCCGGGGCGAGGGCGAACTGGATGTTGCACTCCCCGACGATCCCGCACGCCTCGACCGCCCGCAGGGCCGCCTGGCGCAGGAGCTGGTACTCTCCGTCCGTGAGGGTCTGCGAGGGGGCGATGACGACGTTGTCCCCCGTGTGCACCCGCATGCCGAGGACGTTCTCCATGTTGCAGACCGTGAGGGCGTTCCCCAGGCGGTCGCGGACGACCTCGTACTCGATCTGCTTGAACGCGCCGACGTAGCGCTCCAAGAGGATCTGGCCGACGGGACTCACCCGGAGGCCGCGGGCGGCGATCTCCCGAAGCTCCGCGAGGTCGCGGGCGACCCCTCCGCCCTTCCCCCCGAGGGTGAACGCGACGCGGATCATCACCGGGAAGCCGAACGTGCTCGCGGCCCGCTCGGCCTGCTCGAGGCTGTAGACCGCCTCGCTCGGCAGGGTGGGGACGCGGGCCTCGCGCATCAGGGCGACGAACTTCGCCCGGTCCTCCGTCGCCCGGATCCCCTCGAGCGGCGTCCCGAGGACCTCGACGTGGTGGCGGTCGAGGGCGCCGCGGTCGGCGAGGGCGATCCCGCAGTTCAGGGCGGTCTGCCCCCCGAACGAGAGGAGGATCGCGTCCGGCTTCTCGGCCTCGAGGATCGGCTCGACGAACTCCGGGGTCAGGGGCTGGAGGTAGACGCGGCCGAGCTTGGGCGGATCCGTCTGCAGCGTCGCGATGTTCGGATTGACGACGACGGCGTAGATCCCCTCCTCCTCGAGGGCTTTGAGGCACTGGCTCCCGGAGTAGTCGAACTCCCCGGCCTCCCCGATCTTGAGCGCCCCCGAGCCGAGGACGACGACCTTGCGAGGGCCGCCCGGGTTCATCGCGCCCCCGAGAGGACCCGGTCCCGGAAGAGGTCGAAGACGAACCCCGCTTCCCGGGGACCCGGGTGGCCCTCCGGGTGGCCCTGCAGGGCGAGCCACCGACCGGAGGTCCCCCGCAACCCCTCGAGGGTGCCGTCGTCCGGGTTCGTCGCCCACGGCTCGAGGTCGCTTCCGGAGAGCGATCCCGGATCGACGGCGTATCCGTGGTTCTCGCTGACGATCATCGCCCGGCCCTCGGGGAAGACGACGGTCTTGTTCTGGCCGCGGTGGCCGAACTTGAGCTTGAACGTCGAACCCCCATGGGCGAGGGCGATCAGCTGGTGGCCGAGGCAGATCCCTAGCGTCGGGAGGTTCCCGGTCGAGGGGCGGCGAAGCTCCTCGATGGTCGCGGTGAGCTGCTCGGGATCCCCCGGGCCGTTGCCGATCAGGAGGCCCTCGATCGGGCGGCCGTCCCATTGGGTGGGCACCTCGTGGTCGTACGGGAGCCTAAGGACCGCGAGGTCCCGGTCGAGGAGCGACCGGACGATGCTCGCCTTGATGCCGCAATCGAGGAGGGCGACGATCGGCCGATGGGGTCGGTCGTAGAGCGTCGGGGTCTTCACCGAGACCTCGGGAACGAGCGCCTCCTCGGGGTAGACCGGCGCGCTCCGAAGCCGGCGAGAGAGCTCCTCGGAGCTCGGCCGACCTTCGAGGGGGCCCACGTCGAGGACGCCCCGAAGGACGCCTCGGGAGCGCAGATGCTCGGTGAGCCGGCGGGTGTCGATGCCCGCGATCCCGGGGACGCCCGACTCCCGAAGCCAGTCGCCCAGGGTGAGGCGACCCTGCCAGTGGCTCGGCCGGGTGACGTCCCGGACCACGACGCCGCGGACCTGGACCTCCGGCGATTCGACGAACGCCGGGAGGCCGTCGTGATCGACGGCCTTCGGGTCCGGGACGCCGTAATTGCCGAGGAGCGGGTAGGTGAACGTGAGGATCTGCCCCCGGTACGAGGGGTCGGTGAGGGATTCGGGATAGCCCGTCATCCCGGTATTGAAGACGACCTCGCCGACCCGAGAGACCGCGGCGCCGAAGCCCCGCCCGTCGAAGCGGGTCCCGTCCTCCAAGAACAGGGTCGCCCCGAGCTCGACCGGTTCCGCCTGCGGCGGCACGGGCGTGTGACAACCCAACGGTTGCGAGGAGAGGTGCGAGGTTTAAGTCTTGCGTAACGAACGCGTCCGAACGGCCCCGGACCCGTCGGCCGACGGCCGTCGCGAGCGTCTCGGGCGGTCGCCGCGCACAACCGTCATCTCCTTCCCCCACCCTGAACCGGCGTGCCCGGCTTCCCCCGGCTGAAGGAATCGTACGACATCGCCGTGCTGGGCGGAGGACACGCCGGCCTGCAGGCCGGCCTCAAAGCCGCCCTGCTGCACCACTCGGCCTGCGTGCTCGATCGGGGACCGAAGTACTCCCGATCCTACTACGCCCCGAAGATGGACAACATCCCCGGCTTCCCCCAGGGGATCTCGGGCCACGCGCTCCTCGACCACCAGATCGCCCAGCTCAGGGCCGTCGACGACCGGGTGGGCTACTTCACCCCGGCGAGGGCGAAGACCGTGGTCGCCCTCGCGAGCGGCGGGTTTCGGATCGGCTTCGATTGGCTCGGACAACCGCGTTCCGTCGACGCCCGGGCCGTCGTGCTCGCCCTCGGGGTCGTCGACCGGATCCTCGAGGTCGGGGGCTCCATCCAGCCGATCTTCCCCTGGGCGAACCTGGGGATCGTGGATTTCTGCCTCTTCTGCGACGGCCACACGTTGACCGGAAAGAGCGTGGCGGTGCTCGGACACGATCGGTTCGCCGCGCTGACCGCGATCGACCTCGTCCACTTCGAGCCGTCCTCGGTCGCCCTGCTCACGCACGGGAAGCCGCCCCTCGGGGAGCTCGAGGCAGATGAACGCCGCTCGCTCGAGGAACGGCTCGCGAGCCTCAAGATCCCGGTATGGACCGAGACGGTCACGGGATTCGACCAGATCCGGGAGCGCCGCTTCGGGGTCCTCTTCTCCGACGGATCGTCCCGCGTCTTTGACAAGGGGTTCTCCGCGCTCGGGTGGTACGAGATGAACCAGGCGATCCCCCGGGCGCTCGGGGCCGCGTTCGACGCGGAGGGCTACGTCCTCACCGATGACGACTCTCGGGTCCTCGACCCGATGCGTCGGCCGATCCCGGGGCTCTACTGTGCGGGCGATCTCAAGACCGGTTGGAACCAGATCCCCGAGGCGTGGGCGAGCGCCGAGCGGGCCGTCATCCACGCCTATTCCTACTATCTCTGACCCGAGGGCGCCGCGGGGGTGGGGGCGGCGGAGCTCCGCTTCGCTCGGAGGCCGAGCAGCCGGCCGACCGCCGGGAGATCCGGCGCGACGGCGAGCGCCCCGGCCTTACGGAGCCGCTCCTCCAGCGACGGATCCGTTCCCGAGGAGGGGAGGATCCCGAGGAAGCGGACCCGGGCCCGGGTCGCGCACTCCGCATCGAGCGGATGATCGCCCACGAACACGGCGCGGTCGATCGATACGGCCATTTCCCTCAGGAGGGCGAGGAGCGCCTCCGGCGAGGGCTTCGCCGGCCCCGGCGAACTGCGGGTCCTCAGGTTCGCGAAGAACCCTTTGA
>DASYZN010000167.1:0-1531 GCA_035946105.1 Thermoplasmata archaeon
TCGGCTCACTCCCGCAGGAAGCGGACGAACTCCTCGCGCGTCCGCGGCTTCAGCACGTAGTTCTCCCGCTTCTCCCGGCCGATCGTCGAGGTCGGGGTCGATCCGTAGTTGTGCCCGGGAAGGACCACGAGGGCGTCGTCGAGCCGGACGACCCGGCCGAGCAGGCTATCGAACATCCTCGAGGGGTCTCCCCCCGGCAGATCGGTGCGCCCGCACTCGCCGACGAAGAGGGTGTCGCCGGTCGCCACGTGGCCCTCGAACAGGTAGAGGACGCTGTCCGGGGTGTGCCCGGGGGTGTGGAGCACCTCGAACCGGATCCGCCCGGAAGAGATGGAATCGCCTTCGTCGACCGAGAGGTCCTGGCGGAGCGGGGCCGAGCGATGGGCGACGACCTTCGCCCCCGTGCGATCCCGGACGTCCTGGTTCCCCGCGACGTGATCCGGGTGGCTGTGCGTGTTCAGGATGAATCGGACCTTCACTCCGCGGTCGTCGATCCGGGCGAGCACGGGATCGATGTGGAACGAGGGGTCGATCACGACCCCCTCGCCGCCCTCGGACTCGGCGACGAGGTAGGTGAAGTTCTGGTACGGTCCGACCTCGAACTGTTCGAGGAGCACGGGCGCTTCTAGCGGCGCGCGGTATAAGAGCGAGGGCGGGCCCGGGCCGCTACCCCTCCCCAGGGAGCTCCGACTCCGTCGGGGTCGCCCGGGCCCCGGTGACGGCGTCCAGCACGATCCGGCCGTCGCGGCCCTCGAGGTACCAATACGGCACGTAGACGACGACCGACGGGCCGAGACGCAGATCGTCCGGCCCGGGCGGTAGCCGTCGCCGCTCGATGACGATGGCGCCCGCGTGCTGCTCGGTGTGGTCGACGCTTACCGTATGGCGACGACGGATCGCGACCTCCGCGAGCTCCCGCGCCTCGGCCTCCGAGAGCGCCGGGGAGGACCGGGCGCCCGGTCCGACCAGCCCCGCGACGAGCTCCCGGTCGTTCGGTTCCCAGATCTCGACCTTTCCCGTGAGCGCGTTCACGGCCACGACATGGTCCGAGGCGGGCCCTGAGGCCCCCCGGGCCGTGGCGGTCCGGACCCGGTACGGGGCGACGAAATGGGGGATCCATCGGAGCGTGCACCGGTACCCCTCCACCCCGGCCATCGCCTCGGCGTCGCGACGCTCGAGTCGGGGTCGGACGGAGCAGTCCCCCTGGGGGACCACCAGCGCGGGGGGTTCGAGGGTCGTGGAGCCGGCCTCCGGTGGGGGCGTGGGAGCGGCTTCGGGACCCGGGAGGAGCAGCTCGCCGAGCGCGGGTCCCAACGACGACCCATCGAGGATCTCGAACCCGCGGGAGGAGGCGAGCTCGCGGGCGAGGGAGCCGGGGTCCTCGGAGTACAGCAGGGTGCGATGGATGAGGTCGGGCGGAAACTCCCCTTCCAGCTCGGTGGGCGCGCGGCGTCCATCGACGATCAGGATCCCCCGACGGTCGCGGCCCCGGACGGCGAGGACCCCTGGGGGACGGTCCTCGAGCCGGTAG
>DASYZN010000168.1:0-6467 GCA_035946105.1 Thermoplasmata archaeon
CGTGAACGAGCTCGAGGTATAGATCGTGCCGAAGGTCGCATTGTCCACGAAGAAGATCCACGCGCTCGAATTCGACTGGGAGGAGCCTCCGAACCAGACGTAGTAGCCGGTCGTCTGGGACGCCATGTTGAGATGTCCGCTGACCTGGAACTGGACCGAGATGTTCGCCCCGCCCGGGTCGCTGGTGGAGACCGAGATGAGATCCACCGAGGAGTCGCTGACGGAACCCGCCCCCCGGGTGTAGCTCTGGGAGTAGCCGGATCCCCCCGCGGCCGCGAGACCTGCGAGGAGCAGGATCGCGATCGCGGCCGGGGGGAGCCAGGCGAGCGGTCGGACGCGGCGACGGAGGTCGGGGATGGGCGTCACGGCGGGGCATGCGGGGACGGGCTACAAGAACCTTCCCTTCGGCGCGGATCGGGCCTCGTAGGTGCGGCCCGGGGGCCGTCGGGCCCCGCCCGGCCCCGCACGGGAGCCGGTCCCGTCGTCCCCCGTAGCCCGAACCGATGGCGACCTCGACCCACCCACCTCATCCCGAGGGGTCGGGATCCAGTCCGTACGGGGTCGATGCACCCCGCAGGACCGAAGGGACCAGCGTCGCGAGGGAGAGACATCCCGAGAGGAAGAAGATCCAGTGGATCCCCTGGAGGAACCCAGCGCCGACGACGGGGACCTGCGAGGAGCCGAGCGAGCCTAGGAAGATCCCTCGGATCCCCGCGGGATCAAGGTAGCGGGAGAGGATCACCAACGTGAGTCCGAGGCTCACCGTCGACCCGGTGTTGACGAACGTCGTCCCGACCCCCGAGGCGACGCCCCGGCGGCCGGGGACGACCGCGCTCATCATCGCCGCCCGATTCGGGGCGGCGAAGAGCCCCATCCCCGCGCCCGTCAAGACCAGGGCGGGCGCCAGCTGGAGGAGGGATTCGTCGGGGCCCACGGTGCTGAGGGCGAAGAATCCCAACGCGGCGGCGACCAAGCCGACGATCAGGAACGGGCGCGGGCCGAAGCGATCGGAGAGCCAGCCGCTCACGGGCCCGAAGGTCGCGAGAGAGGCCGACGTGGGGATCAGAAAGAGTCCCGCGGTGAACGGGCTCAGGAACCTCGGGGGTCCCTGCAGATAGAACACGAGGACGAACGTGAACGCCCCCCGTGCGAGCGCGTTCAGCAGCATCGCGAGGGCCGAGGCCGAGAACTGGCGGTTGCCGAACAGGGTGAGGTCGAGCATCGGCTGGGGGACCCGGGCCTCGACGAAGGGGAACAGGACGAGCAAGAGGAATCCCGTGCCGACGAACGCCCAGGCGGGCGCCGCGGCGATCTCCCCGAGGGCGCCCAGCGTGACGCCGAGGAGCAGCACGAGGAGGCCCGCCGCGAAGACCAGGTTCCCGACCCAATCCACCTTGGGGCTCGCCTCGGGGGCCGCGAGCTCGTGGAGGTCGAGGCGGGCCCTCAGAACCGCCACCGCCCCGATCGGGACGTTGACGAAGAAGATCCACCTCCAGCCCAGGGTCGAGGAGATGATCCCGCCGAGGACGAGGCCGGCCACGGCGCCGACGACGATCGAGACCTGGTTGACCCCGAGCGCCTTTCCCCGCTCGCCCGGAGGGAAGGCGTCGGTGATGATGGCGGCCGAGTTCGCGAAGAGGAAGCCCGCTCCGACCGCTTGCACCAGGCGGAACAGCACGAGCTCGGGGCCGTCCTGGGCGAGGCCGCAGAGGAGCGAGCCCACGGTGAAGACGGCGAAGCCGAGCAGGTAGAGTCGGACCCGGCCGAACATGTCGGACAGCCGGCCGAAGTTCAGCAGGACGACGGCGGTCAGCAGGGTGTAGCCGAGCAACACCCAGAGGAGGAGGGCGGGCGACGTCGAGGGGAGCTCCCGTCCGATCGTCGGGAGCGAGATGAGCACGATGTTCGAGTCGATGGCGGCCATCAGGGTCCCCACCGTCGTGTTCGAGAGGACGCGCCACTTGTACGCGACCATCGGGCCTCGGGAACGGACGGGCCGTCCGTTCAGTCCGGGAGGTCGGCGGGCTCGGCGACCTCGAGGGGGTCGGGCTCGGTCGGGGCCTCCGATGGCGCCCTCGGGGTCCTACGGCGGCGGAACCACACGACGGCCAAGGCGACCGCGATCACCGCTCCCCCGAGCCCCCCGTAGAACAGCGGGGCCGGGATGCCGAACGGGGCCGCCAGGGGCGACGCGACCGTGATGACGGTCGTCGGAGAGAGGGTCCGGAACCCGGTCGAGTCCCGGACGGCGACGGAGACCGAGAACGATCCCGAGGAGCTCGGCGAGCAGGTGACGACCGCGGTGGTTCCGTGGCATCCCGGGGGAAGTCCGGACCAGACGAAGCTCTCGTTCCCCGAGCCGCCCAGTACGATCGTCTGGATCGTCATCGACGACCCCTGGACGGGGGCGCCCGGGGAGACCGTCGGGGCCGAGGCCTTCGGGTCGGAGTAGACGAGCAGGCTCACCGTGCCCGCCGAGGCGACCGATCCCCCGGCCGCGTCCGTGACGATCGGCCAGACGGTCAGGATCCCGGTCGTCGAGACGACGCAGGACGGGGTCGGGCCGGTCGTGCCGGTGCACCGGGCCGGGAGTCCTTGCCAGCTGTAGTTGAGGCTCCCGGATCCGCCGGAGGCGTTCGCCTCGAACGTCACCGACTCCCCGAGGTCGGCCGCCGACCTGTTCGAGGTGGGCGAGCCGACCACGGGGAGCGTCCCGACGTTGAAGCGGACCGCGGGACTCGCCGCCCGCCCGCCGGCGGCGTCGGTGACGTTGACCGAGATCGACAGTGGACCCGCCTGGTCGAACCGTCAGACCGGCGAGCTGGAGGTGAGGGCGGTACACGTCGAAGGGCTGAGCCCGGACCAGGTGTAGGCGTTGAACGTTCCCGGACCTCCCCGCGGCGTCTCGGTGAAGCGGACGGACTGGCCGACGTCCCAGGCGCTCCGGTTCGCCACCGGGGGAGGCGCCATGGGATCCGGATAGATGGTGAGGGAGGTCGAGCTGCCGACGGTCACGGCGAGGTTCGAATCGATCACCTCGACCGCCGGGGCGAAGGTTCCCGGGCTCGGGAAGCGGCAGGTGACGGTGGCGCCGGAGGTGCCCGAACAGCCCGTTCCCGGGAGTCCGAACCACTGGTAGACGAGGTAGACGCCCGAGCCGCCGGATGGTCGGACGTCGAGGTTGACCGATTGGTTGACGTCGGCACTCGGGGTCCCCGAGAGCACGAGGGCGCTCACCTGGGGGGCGGGCACGAGGAGCGCGGGTTCCACGGGGATCGAGAAGTACGTCCAGACCGTGTTGGCGTCGGCGTCGGTCACGTTGAGCCAGATCGTGTAGATGCCGACCGCCGTCGGTACGCAGGAGAGATTGAGCACGCCGATCCCGTTCGGAACGGAGAAGTTGACCTGCGTGCCGCAGCCGAAGCCCGGGCTCGGGTCGACATGGTAGCGGACGGTCTCCCCTCCCGCCCCCAATCCGGGCAGGAACGAGGAGACCAGGACGCTCTGGTTCACGTCGGTCGCGGTCACGTCGGATCCCCGATCCGTGATGACCGAGGGGGTCTCGACGAGGACGGTGGAGACGATCGAAAGGGTGTCGACGGAGTTGTCGGCCACGAAGAGCGACCCGGTGGGCGGATAGTAGGCCAATCCTTCCGGGTAGGTGCCGACCGAGAGGGTGGCGGAGACCGTGGTCCGGTTGAGCGCGCTCACCGTGTTCGACCCGCGGTTCGATACGTAGGCGAAGCCGTTCGCCGGATCGAAGGCGACGCCGTCCGGTCCCGAACCGACCTTGATCGTGGCGAACGACGCCATCCCGAGCAAGGCGGTGACGTTGCCCCCGGCGAGGTCCGCGACGTACATGAGGCTCGACACCGGATCGTAGGCGAGGCCCCCCGGCGAACTGCCGACGGTGATCGTCTTGACGACGGTGGTCCCGTTGATCACGCTTACGGTGTTCGCCTGGTTGTTGGCGACGTACATGTCGCCGTTCCCGGAGTGGTAGGCGACCCCGTCCGGAGCGGTCCCGACCCGGACCGTGGCGGCGATCGCGCCCGAGGAGAGGACGGAGACGTTGTCGGTCCCCGAGTCCGCCACGTAGACCTCGCCGTTGTACGGGTCCGCGGCGATCCCCTCGGGGCTGGAGCTCGGGGGCAGAGAGATCGTCGAGACGACGGAGGTGCCCCGAAGGACCGAGACCGAATCGGCGCCGTTGTTCGTTACGTACACCTGCTGATCGAACGGGTCGTAGGTGACGCCGTACGGATCGGTCCCGACGGGGATCGTCGCGACCTCGGTGGTGCCGTTCAAGGCCGTCACCGCCCCCCCACCGAAATCGGTCACGTAGACGAGGCCGTCCGAGGGATCGTAGGCGACGCCCACGGGGCTCTGGCCGACCGAGATCGAGCCGAGCGTCGCTCCGGGCTCCGGAATTGCGGAGGCGTTTCGGACGACGATCGCCGACGGAAGGGCGAGGGACGTTGGGTCGATCGGCTGCGGCGACGCTCCGACGAACGACCGGTCGCTCGAGAACGTCCGGAGCACGGCGGCCGAGGTCTCCTCGGGGGCCGAAGCTCCGCCGCTACCCCGCGTCGGGGGCAAAGGTGGCGTCATCGGAACCGACCCGAGCAAGACGACGGCGGTGATCGTGAGGGCCAAGAGGACGAGGGCCGGTCGGGCCGTGCGAGCGGTTCGGATGGGTCCAGGACCCCGTCGCCGGGGGTCCGTTTCGCCGTCGGTCATGTCCAACCTCGAGAAGGGCCGGGGAACGGGAGGTCCTCTCGCGTCGAGTACCGCCCGGCCTTATACGTTCGGCCGCCGGATTTTGGAGTTCGGCGGGCGCGACGGCTCGACCTCCCTTCGGCGGCGCATCGGAGGTGAGGCGTCGGGGCCCCCGGGTCGCCGGCGGGTCCGGAAGAGAAGCCTGGGGTGGCGCGCTGTCCTTACGGGATGAACGGAGATCGTCGATCGAACGCCCGCCCTATCCCCCGACGAGGCTTCCGGTCGAGGTCTCCTCTCGGGCTGAGGGGGCGGTCGCCGGGGAGCCGATAGGCGGTCGATCGGACCGGCCGATCCCTCGTCGGAGGAGGAAGAACGCCTCCCCGAGCATCACGACGGCCCCGGCCGAGGCGAACGGGATCCCCCGAAGCCCTGGGGCGAGCGGGAGTAGGGAAGACGCGGCGGCTCCCGCCGCCATGAGGAGGAATCCGATCCAGACCACCGCGGCCGTCCGGGCGTAGGAATCGGTGAACTCCCCTCGACGGAGGTGACGCCACAGCAGGGCGAACCCCACGGCCATGATGAGCGCCATGCCGAGCGCCGCCGCGACCGGGGAGCCGAGAACGAACGGTCCGACGGCCGCAGCGATGGCGAACCCGAGGAGCGCCTCCCGCTCCGCGCGGGCGAGGCGGGTCCACAGGATCAGGGGGATCATGTTGGCGAGCATCGCCCAGTAGAACCACGAGGAGGTCGCCGCGTCGGCCAAAAGGGCGGCCCAGCCGACAGCTCCGAGTGTTCCGTACGAGGCCCAACCCGCCCCCTGCAGGATGAACGCCGCCCCCATGAGGATCTCGTTCCCCGTCAGGAGGCCCGCCACCCAGGCGGGCCAGCGAAGACCGCCGGATCGGATCGGATGCTCCTCGGCCCGCAGGAAGAGGGAGATCACCCAGACCCCCACCACCGCCATCATGCTGTTGACCGCGATGAAGACGGACGTCGTTGAAGCATCCCCCGGGTCGAGGAAGGCGAAGGCGAGCGCGGTCCAGAGCCCGAGCGCCATGACGAGGATCGCGAGCACGAACACCACGTCGGCGAGGGTTGCGGCGCGGGGGGCCCTGGGGAGCAGCCGGTAGAGGACGTAGACGTTCGCGCCGATCATCAGGGCGAAGAGGAGCCCGTCGGCGAGACCGGACCCGTCGGCCGTCGGGAGGATCGGAGGACCCACTGCTACGCCTCCCGCGACCTAGGAGCCGCCAGGGTCGCAGGGCCCCCGGCGGCCGAGCCGGTGGACGCCGTTCGAGCCATGGGGAGCAGGAGCTCGGGAAGGACCGGGCGTTCGCGTCCAAGCGCGGCGCGGATCCAGTGCCGGACGTCGGAGAGGTAGAGGTTCCCGTACGGGCAGGCGCCCGCGCACTCCCCCACCCCGCAACACTTCGAGCTTCGGAAGGTCCCCGTCGTCCGGAAGTGGCCGGGCATGTCGACGAGTCCGACGGGGCAGGCCTTCGCACAATCGAGGGTGGTGCACTCCCGGCAGAGCTTCGGGCTGTGCACCTTGAGCCGGAAGAAGCCCAGACGCGAGAACGCTTGGCTGAACGTCCCCCAGTGGCACCAACCCATCGTGACGCAGTTGTAGGTGCCGGTGTACGGGATCGTGACGAACATCACGAACCAGAGCACCCCGAAGTAGAAGCTGTAGAGGAAGTACGCCGGGTCGGCGCCCGCGACCGAGACGTGCCAGACGCCGGTGGCGT
>DASYZN010000169.1:0-2232 GCA_035946105.1 Thermoplasmata archaeon
GAGGTCGCCGGTCCGGGCGGGCGGCGCCGGCTCCCCCTCCTCGAGCTCTATGATGCCGGTGGGGACGGGATCCGCCGCCTCGCGATCGCCCCCGGCGAGATCGTCGTCGCCGTCCACCTTCCCGAGAACGCGCGAGGCCGGCGGTCCTCCTACCAGAAGCTCCGCGTCCGGCCCGCGTTCGACTTCCCCGAGCTCGGCCTCGCAGCCTCCGCGACGCTCGACGGGGAGGTCGTGGAGAGCCTGCGGATCGCCGCCGGCGGGCTCGAGACCTATCCGAGGGCGTTCGACGACCTCACCCGGGCCCTCGAGGGGGAGCGGCTCACGGACGAGCGGATCCGCACCCTCGGCGAATCGATCGCCAAGGCCGTGCGGCCGGTGCACAACACCTTCCTGCCCCCGGACTACCGGCGGAAGATGACCGCCGTCTTTGTCCGGCGGGCGCTCGATCGGCTGCGCCGAACGTCGGGGGCCGCCGGATGAGCCCGGCCCCCACGTTCGAGCTATTGCGGGCCTCCGACCTCAGGATCCACGAGGAGATCGACCCCTCGGCCGTCGCCTCGCTCGCCGAGCGGATCCGCGCCGAGGGCGTCGTACGGGAACCGATCTGGGTCGCCCGGGGGAGCGGCGTCATCCTGAACGGGCACCACCGCTTCGCCGCGCTCCAACGGCTCGGCGCCGAGCGGATCCCGGCCTGGGTCGTCGACTACACGTCGACGGAGGTGGTGCTCGACCGCTGGAACGAGGGACCCCCGATCGCGAAGTCCGAGGTGGTCGACCGGGCGAGGTCCGGGCGGCCGTTCCCGCCGAAGACGACCCGGCACACGATCCTCTTCGCCCTCCCGCCCCACCCGACGGCGCTCGCCGAGCTCTTGGATGGCGCTCCCCCGGGCGGAGAGGCTCGATCGCGGGCGCGCGCCCCGCGCGAAGCCGCCCCCTAGCCGCCGCCCAGCGGGATCGTCCCGTCCGCGATCTTCGCCAGGGTCTCGGCGAGGAGCGCCCGTTCGACGGGGCGGATGCGCTCCTGCAGCCGCTCGGGGGTGTCCCCGGGCTCCACCGGGACCCGCGATTGGCCCACGACCCGGCCCCCGTCGAGGACGTCGGTCACCCAGTGCACGGAGGCGCCGCTCTCCCGCTCCCCCTCGGCGAGGACGGCCCGGTGGACCCTCAGTCCATAGAACCCCCGGCCCCCGAACTTCGGCAGGAGGGAGGGGTGCACGTTGAGCACCCGCCCGTCCCAGCCTGAGAGGAAGGCGGGGGGGACGACGGAGAGGAACCCGGCGAGGACGACGAGCTCGACCCGCCGGACGGAGAGCTCCTGGTTCAGGTGGGCCGCCCAGGACGACTCCGAGGCGCCCCGCAGGGGGAGGACCACGGTGGGGAGGCCCCGCAGGCGGGCCTTCTCGATCGCCGGGGCGTGGGCGCGGTCGGCGACGACGATCTGGATCGTCGCCGGGATGTGCCCGCCCTGGATGGCGTCGGCCAGGTACTCGAGGGTCGTCCCCTCCCCCGAGACCAGGACCGCGATCCGAAGCCGGCGGGCCAACGGCGCTCCCGAGATCCCGCGACCCAGCGATCGCCGAGGGCTACAGGAGGACGCGGAGGTTGAGCTTCTCCGTGAGCTCCTTGTAGCGGTTGCGGATCGTCACTTCCGTCACCCCGGCGACCTCGGCGACCTCCCGCTGGGTCCGGCGCTCCCCGCACTGGACCGAGGAGATGTAGATCGCGGCGGCGGCGACCCCCGTGGGGCCGCGCCCGCTCGTGAGCTCGCGTTCGGTCGCCTGCTTGAGGATCTCGTTCGCCCTTGTCTGGATCTCGCCCTTGAGCTTGAGCTCGGAGCAGAACCGCTGGATGTAGTCCTGCGGCCGCGTCGGCATCAGCTTCAGCTTGAGCTCGCGGGTCATGAAGCGGTAGGTCCGGCCGATCTCCTTGCGGCCGATCCGGGACTTCGACGCGATCTCGTCGAGGGTCCTCGGCACGTTGCACTGCCGGCAGCTGCCGTAGAGCGAGGCGGCGACGACCCCTTCGATCGACCGGCCCCGGATCAGGTTGCGGTTCACGGCCTTCCGATAGATCATCGCGGCCGTCTCCCGGACGTTGCGGGGGGGCAGATCCACTGGCGAGACAACGATCATCTTCCTCCGGGCAAGCAGTTCATCAACTCGCCCTATGATCCAGAAGCCCGCTATGGCAAAAAGCGCGAGACGAGGTGGACTGGCTACAAAGTGCATCTGA
>DASYZN010000170.1:0-7012 GCA_035946105.1 Thermoplasmata archaeon
GCCCGGGGTGGCATCGGGTCGCCCCCGGGATCCGCTCATGCGGCGGACAGCGGCTCGAAACGCGCCATGAAGTGCCGGAGCCGTTCGGGGGCGTGGACCATCCGCACGCCGCGGATCGTCTGGCGGCGCCGATAGACGGCACCGACGACCTCGGCGACCCACGCAAGTTGGCTCGCTGTATAGACCCTGCGAGGGATCGCGAGCCGGACCAGCTCGAGCCGCGGAGGGGCGCCGGGATCCGGGGGTCCGTCCCCGAACATCACGCCGCCGAGCTCCACGGTCCGGATCCCACCCTCTCGGTATAGTTCGACCACGAGCGCCTGCCCAGGTAGATCGCGCTCGCTCAGGTGGGGAAGGAACCGTCGGGCGTCCAAGTAGACGCCGTGGCCCCCGGGGGGGCGGACGATCGGGACGCCTTCGATCTCAAGGAGCTCCGCGAGGTAACGGACCTGGCCGACCCGGTGTTCGAGATACGGAAGCTCGGCCCCCTCCTCGAGGCCGATCGCCATCGCCTCGAGGTCCCGGCGGGCGAGCCCACCGTAGGTCGGAAAACCCTCGAAGACGATCAGCGCCTCCTTGAGGCGCTCGGCGAGCGGTCCGTCGCGCGTCGCGACGAACCCGCCGATGTTCACGAGTCCGTCCTTCTTCGCGCTCATCGTCGACCCGTCGGCGAGGTCGAAGAGGCTCCGTCCGATGCTCCGGATCGACCGATCGGCCTGGCCAGGCTCCCGCGTCCGGATGAAGTAGGCGTTCTCCGCCCAGCGGCACATGTCGAGGTAGAGGGGGACCTGGTGGGACCGGCAGCACGCGGAGACGGCGGTTAGGTTCCCGAGGGAGACGGGTTGGCCGCCGCCCGTGTTGTTGGTGATGGTGACGAGGACCAAGGGGACCTTGGACCGGTCCGGCCCCGAGAGGAGCTGTTCGAGGCGCCCGACATCGAGATTCCCCTTGAACGGATGGTCCCGCTCCGTCTCGTAGGCCTCGGGTACCGGCAGATTGAGCGGGATCCCGCCGTTCCTTAGGACGTGGGCCTGCGTGGTGTCGAAGTGCATGTTGTTCGGTACGATCGATCCGGGGCGGACCAACGAGGAGAACAGCAGATTCTCGGCGGCCCGACCCTGATGCGTCGGGATGACAAAGGGGAATCCCGTGAGATCACGAACCGTCGTCTCGAAGCGGGTGAAGTTGCGGCTGCCGGCGTACGATTCGTCGCCGACCATGAGACCGGCCCATTGTCGGTCGCTCATCGCGGAGGTCCCCGAGTCGGTCAGGAGATCGATCCGCACTTCGTCCGAGGTGAGATTGAACAGGTTGTAGCCCGCCCGACGGAGCGCGGCCTCCCGGGTCGCCCGGTCCGGATCCGGGAGCGCCTCGACCACCTTGATCTTGAACGGCTCGGGTGGGGGACGTGGAGCAGGGACCGTCGGGCTCACCTCGGCGCGTGAGACACGCCGCATAATTAGTCCTCGGTGGCCGCTCCAAGATCTCGAGGAACGCGACGGCGCGCTAGCCTAGCCAGACCCGCGACCCCTCCGACGGTCGATCGAACGGTCCGCCGAGCCACGTTCGCGGGCGTAGCGTTAAATCGGCAGCGGAACTCCGCGGACCATGACGGCTCGGCGAACGGCACATGTGACGTGGGATCGCGACCTCCGGACCGGATCCGGGACGGTTTCGGGAGCGAGCGGCGCCCTGGGCCCCACCCCGGTGACCTGGGCGGCGCGGACGGAGGAGCCCGGTGGGAAGACGAGCCCGGAGGAGCTTCTGGCCGCCTCCCAGGCCGCGTGCTTCGCCATGGCGTTCTCCTCGACGCTCTCGAAGATGTCGAAACCCCCGGAACGGCTCTCGGTCGATGCGACCTGCACGTTCGACAAGGTGGGCGATGCGTGGAAGGTGACCGTGATGGAACTGAACGTCACCGGTCAGGTCCCCGGCCTCAAGGAGGCCGAGTTCGCCGAGGCGGCCCGAACCGCCGAGAAGGGCTGTCCGATCTCCAATGCGCTCCGCAGCAACGTCGAGATCCGGCTGAACGCCCATCTGGGGAAGCCGTAGGGCGGCCGCGTCATCGGCCCGGTGCGAACGGGCGTTCCGGACCGGCGGACTGCCTAAGCCCTCTGGGGGCCCTCACTTCGTTCGGACCGCCTCGCGCGTCGCCCGATGGATGCCGCCGCCGATCCCGTCGCACCGTCGATCCGGAGGACTCGCTTCCCCGAGCCGGGGCCTTAGTTCGGGGTCAGCCGACGTTGCACCCGCTTGCGAGGGGCCGGCTCCTTCGGTGGGGGCGGCGCCTCCATGCGGGCGGGCGATTCCACCGGCGCGCCGGCCTTTCCGGCGGGGGCGGCCATCTCCCCATCCTCGGAATCTTCGGCCGCGGCCGACTCCACCGGAACGCTCACCGGGAGGAGAGCTGGAGGGACGCCGAGATACGATGCCTCCGCCTCGTTGAGCCCGATCTGGCGAGCAAACTCCCGGGCCCAACCTTCGAAGGCCGTTCGATCCCTAGCGCGATCCGCCCGCAGCATCCCGTCGAGGAACGGCAGCGTCGACTCCGCGCCCTTTCGTCGGGACATGTGGAGCTCGGCCCCTAGGCGCCCGAGCAGGGCGTCGCGCAGACCCCGCGTGACCCGACTTCGGCCCATGACGGAGAGGAAGGAGGGGAACGAAGGGGGCGCCGTACGGGAGGCTCCAGCCGACGCCAGGGCGAGGGAAGTCCCCCCGGTGAGCACCTCCGATGCGTAGCTCCAGAGCGAATAGACCCGGAACCGCCGGGCCCGGGAAAGATGCACGTCGGCGCGGGCGACCGCCTCGATCCCCCGAGAGCGACCGAGCGCGTTCGTCGCCGACCTAGGAACATTCTCCTCGAACCACGGCGCGAGCTCCTCCGGACTCTCGTCGACGCGATCCCGGATCTCCCCGGATCGGTAGTATCGAGGCTCGTTCAGGACGGCCCGGACCAGCTCGGCGAGGCGGCCGTCCGCGTCCCGGGCGACGATCGACATCGACGACGCGGCGAGCCCGCCGAGCGGGGCCAGCGCCTCGAGGTCATTGAGGGCCGCCCGCAGATCGCCCCGACAGCGTTCGGCGATCGACGAGATCACGGCGTCGTCGACTCCGAGCCGCTCGGCCGTATTCACCTTCCGAAGATAGGCAGTCATCGTGGGGAGCGGGATCGGTTCGAGCCGGATCGGGGTCGCTAGGGATCGGAGGGCCGACGCATGCCGATACAGCTCCTGCTCGTCGTTCACGGTCAACACCACGGGCTGGAGCGTCTCCCGGACGAGTCGGACGATGGCCGAGTACCCGCCCCGATCCGAGGTGTCGGAGGGTCGGGCCGCCCCCTTCCAATCGGAGAGGTCCCGCGCCGCCTCGGGGATCCGGGTCCACGTCGCCCGACCCCCAGAGGCGGGCACGTCCGCCCAGCTCTCGAACGGCTTCGGTCGGCCCGCGTTACCGAGGCCCCAGGCGGTCGCGAGGGCTTCCGTGGTACCGTACCGCCCCCTCAAGAACTCTCGGAGCGAGGGACCCGCCGGTCGGGCCGAAGCGGCTTCCGAAGTGCGGCCGCCGTGCATCGAATCGGCCTCGTCGAGCAGGATCATCGCTCGACCACCCTCGTCCGATCGGCGAAAGACCCCGTCCGTTCCGAGGGTATGGGTGAGCGAAGCCCTTCCGGCGACCAGCTCGACCGCGGTCTGGTTGCGCGCCTCCGAGGCGTTCATCTCGACCACGGTCCAGCCGAGCGAACCGGCGAGCGCCCAGGCGAGCGTCGTCTTCCCCACGCCCGGCGGGCCCATGAGCACCGCGGCCCGGGTTCGTGGGGGCCCGCCGGGTCCTTCCCAACGTTTCGCCCATCGAAGGAACCCCTCGATCGCGCGGGCGTTTCCCGTGAGCTCCTCGAGCCGCCGGGGCCTTCGGCGCTCCGTCAGGGGGCGGGTATCGACGGGAGCATCGGGCATCGAACGAGTCTCCCAAAGCGCCCGCCCTGTTATGAAGTCGGGCGTCCCCCAGTAGGCGTCAGCGCCGGGCCGCCCTTGCGAGAGTGGCCGAGGGGGGAGGGTCCCGAGCCACTCCACGACCCTCCCGCCCCTCCCGGCCCGCCGGTCATCCGCCACCAGGGCTTTCGGATCGAGCCGTTTCCTCCCCGACACCGCAATCGATACCCCATGTGGGGCCCTCGGTCACCGTGGAATCGCGCCACGTTCCGGGCACCTCGATCTCGCTGTCGGTCCTCTCGTTTTCCCTCCCCGGCCGTGGACCCGGAGATCCCACCGCCGACGCCCCGTTCATCCTCGCCCTGCTGAAGCGGGCGACGTCGCACGGGATCCGCACCATCGAAGGCGTCGAATGGGAACCGATAGAGGAGCTCCCCCGCTATCTCCTCAGCGCCCTGCCGGCTCCGGATCGACCCGCCTTCGTCCTGGGCCTCAACCCAACCGACCTCAGGAAGGAGGCGGTGGCCCTCTCGCCCGAGTGGCTGGAACGCGTGGTCCCGGTCCTCGACGCCTCGATCCTGGAATCGGCCAGCGATCCGTCCGTAGGGAAGGTCGTCACGGCTTCGATCGATCGGCTGTCGGTTCCGGCGTGGGGGGTTCGGGCGACCACCGTGGAGCAGGCCCTCCGCGTCCTCCCACGGGCGATCGAGCTCGGAGCCCGCCTGATCGCGGTCCCCATGAGTCTGCTCTCGGCCCGCGGGGCTCACACCCTCTCCGATCAGGTCTCGAACCACCCCGTCGGGATCCTCGCCATGGATCCGTACGCCAACGGGGCGCTCAACGGAGGGCTCCTTGCCGAGCCGTTCGGTCGGGCGCCTACGTTCGACGGCCCGATCGGGGTCCGCGAGGTCGCCCAGCGATTCGCCCCGGTCGCTCGCCTCGGCTTCCTCACCGAGGGGCATCGGCGAACGTTGCCGCAGGCGGCCGTGCGATTCCTCCAGGATCTGCCCGGGGTCGTGAGCGTGGCGTGCCGATTCCGCGACCCGAGGGAGATCGATGCGATGGATCGGATCCCCGACGTGCCCCGTCTTTCGCCGAACGAGGAGCGGCGAGTCTACGGCGCTTCCTCGGGCCCCTGATCGTCGGCTTCCCCGTCGGCGCGTCGTCGCCGGCGCCGCCATCGGTAGGCCCCGATCCCCACGACGAGGGCGACCCCGAGCAGGGCGATCGACACCGCTCCCTCCCAAAGGCCGGGTCCGGACGCCGTGGGCGGTCGGAGGGCCTCGCTCGTGACGGTGAGGTGCCCCGATGCCGCGACCCCGAGCGCGTCGATCGCCGTGACCTGAACGTTGAACTGGCCGACCATGGTCGACGTGCAGGCGAAGGTGGAACGGTTCTCGCCCAGGCAACCGGGGGGTAGGCCCCGGAATTCGAACGCGAGGAATCCGGACCCTCCGACGGCGGCCACGAAGAAGGTGACGCTCTCTCCGAACGCGGCGACCCGCGGCGAGGCCGAGAACGAGCCCACGAACGGTCGCGGGTTCACCGTGAGGGTCGTGTTCGAGCCCGCCGAAAGCCCCGCGAAGTCGACGACGGAAACGGCGATGGGATACGTCCCCGCGGCGGTCATGAGGCACCCCAGGGAGCCGTTCCCCGTCGAGACGCATCCGATCGGAAGGTCCGAGAAGCTCCAGGCGAACGGCCCGGTCCCTCCCGAGAGCCCCGGCGAGGCGTTGGCGAGGATCCCGACATCGGTCACCCCCTGGTGATCGACGGCGATCGCCAGGGTCGGGGGGGCGGAAACCGTCCAAGTACGGACCAGCGTGGCCCGCTGGCCGAACCGGTCCGAGACGTCCGTCTCGATCGAATAGACCCCCGGCGATCCGGGGGTGCAGAGGAGGCTGCTCCCGTTCCCTCCGGCGCATCCCGCGGGGAGCCCGAGCCACACCCAGCGGAACGGCCCGGTCCCTCCCGCGAGACGGGCGTCGAGACGGACCCCAACGCCGACGTCCGTGGGGCGAACTCCTCCCGGGGGATCGATGAGGCGGGGCGACGCATTGACGACGAGGAGGATCGGCAGCGTCTCCGACAATCCGAGCCGATCGACGAGGCGGAGGGAGGTCCCGTTCGACGGTCCCGTCGGGGTGCACGTGAGTTGGGAACGATTGGCCGAGAGGCAGCCCGCGGGAAGTCCGTCGTACTGGTAGCTGAACGGAGCGATCCCTCCGACGCCGCTCACGCTGATCGAGATCGGCACGCCGACGTCGGAGTACGCGGGGTCGGCCCGGACGCTCGCCGACAGGTTCGAGGTATCGACGCGGAGCGCGGCGGGGCCGGCGAGGACCCCGTTCCCGTTCCGGTCCGCCACGAAGACGGAGACGAAGTATTGGCCGGGGATCGCCGCGCGGCAATCGAAGGCCGGTTGATCGAAGGGGGAGCACCCCGGCAGGTCGAGCCATCGAAAATCGAGACCCCCGGACCCTCCGACCCCGACGACGATCCGGACGGTCCCGTTCTGGCGACCCACCGCCGGCGTGACGGAGACGTTGGTGACCAAGAAGGGCGCGACGAGCTCGGTGATCGTCCCTGGGCCGGCCACGGTCAGGTTCCCCGCCTCGAGGAGGAGGTTCTCCGTCGTGGAGAATCCGTCGGAGGTCGCGTTCGCGGGCAGCGGAGAGGCTTGGACCGAGTAGGTGCCGGGCCGAAGGGCGGTGGAGTCTCCCGAGCGAAGGGATCGCCCGCCGACCGAGAAGGTCAGGCTCGGGATCCCGGCCGAGACGAAGCTGACGGTGACGACCACGGGATCGAACGTCGCCGTCAGGATGCCGGTCGCTCCGCTCACGGTGACGACCTCGCCGGCGCTCGTGGCGCTCAGCGCCGCGGTACCCGTTACCGACCAACCGGCGAACTGGTAGCCGGGCCCGGCGTTCGCCGAGACGACGAACGCGCCGTCGGATAGGGTGGTGTTCGTCGCACCGTCTCCGTAGGGACTGCCTCCGTTGAAGTCGATCGTTCCCGCCGAAGGAGGTACGATCGCGAATCCTAGCTGCGCGCTCGGTCGGGGCGCGAGTCGGAGCGACAGG
>DASYZN010000171.1:0-2515 GCA_035946105.1 Thermoplasmata archaeon
CGTGCGCACGAGGCGGATCGTCGAGGCCCACGTCGTGGAGGCGGCCCCGGGGCGGTTCACGCTCGACCTGCGCGCCGAGGCCGGCACGTACATCAAGGAGTGGGTCGAAGGGGATGACGGGAGAACGGAGCCGAACCTCTCGGCGGTCGCCGGGGTGCCGCTGAAGGTCGATTTCCTCGACGTCCTCGAGATCCACGATACGGAGTGATCCACCATGGTGAAGAGCTCGAAGGGGTTCAAGTCCCGCACCCGCGGCACGCTCACGAAGAGTGTCCGCGCGAAGGGGCTGCCTCCGATCACGCGGTTCCTGACGCCGTTCGCGATCGGCGACAAGGTCATCGTCCGTCTGGAGGCCTCCGATCCCCACGGGATGCCCCATCCCCGCTACCAGGGACGGGTGTGCACCGTGGTGGCGAAGTCCGGCCGCTCCTACCGGATCGAGTTCCTCGATGGCGGCAAGCGGAAGGAGCTCGTCGCCCACCCGATCCACCTCGTCGCCGCCAACTCGAGCCCCAGGCGGAAGGCCTAGATGCCCGACCCGGTCCCCCTCTCGGAAGTGAAGCGGCTCCTCACGGAGGAGGCCGGACGACGGCCGATCCCTCGGGAGGCCCTCCTGGCCCAGCAGCATGCGGAGCTCTTCGCCCGGCTCGAACCCGAGGCGACGAAGAAGCTCGTGGAGGAGCTGAAGACGCTCCCGTTCGTCGACACCTCCCTCGCGATCAAGATCGCCGACACCCTCCCGCAGTTCCCCGAGGAGGTCCGGCTCCTCTTCTCGAAGGAGCGGATCGTGCTCGACGAGGGGCAGCTCACGAAGCTGCTCGAGATCGTCGCCCACCACCGATGAGACGGGGGGACCGCCCACGGAGACCCACGCCTACGTGCTCGATTTTCTGCCGAGCGGACGTCCGAGCGAACGCGGATACCACCGCGGCCCGCTCGCCATCGGCCTCGGCGAGACCGAGCTGAAGCTCTTCGAGATCGTGCCGAAGCCCGGCGCGGCGCTCGCCGTCGGGGACCGGATCCCCCTCGAACCGATCCCCGGGGGAGCGCCGACCCCCGTCGATCACGTGCGGCGACGGATCGGCTACGACGAGCTCACCGCCCCGGCGCGCAGCGAGCTCCCCGGGGTCCTGGCGAAGCTCGTCCGAGCGGACCCCGCCCGCTACCTCCGCTTCTTCAACGACTCGCCGTCCGTCTCCCGGAGGTTCCACCTCCTCGAACTCCTCCCGGGGATCGGCAAGAAGACGATGCAGGCGATCGTCGACGAGCGCCGACGGGCGCCGTTCCGAAGCTTCGAGGAGATTGAGGCCCGACTGCACCTCAAGAGCCCCGAGCTCCTGATCGTCGGCCGGATCGAGCAGGAGCTAAGCGGCGTCGATGACAAGTACCGTCTCTTCGTCCCGCTCTGAGCGCCCGGGCTCCCTCGTCCCCTCGGACCCCGAGGCGATCCGGGCCCGGCTCGCCGCCCTCGGCTTACGACCGACGAAGCGGCTCGGCCAGTCGTTCCTCGCGGACCCGTTCGTGGCGGACGCCGAGGCGGCCCTCGTCGGGCCTTCGGACGGGGGTCGGATCCTCGAGATCGGGGGCGGTCTCGGGATCCTGACCGAGGCGTTGCTGCGCCGGGGGATCGGGCCGATCGACGTCGCCGAGACGGACCGCCGTCTCGTCGGTCATCTTCGGGGGACGTTCGGCGACCGGGTCCGGGTCCTCCCGGTCGACGGGGGGGAGGTCCCCCTCGACGCCTATCGGACGGTCATCGGGAACCTCCCATATTCCGTGGCGACCCCGATCCTGGTCCGATGTTTTCGCGCGCGGACGGTCCGGGTCGTCGCGCTGGTCCAACGGGAGGTCGCGGAGCGGCTCGGCGCCCTCCCGGGAACGAAGGCCTACGGACGGCTCACCCTCCTCGCCGCGCTCTTCGGGACGATCGAGCTCTTCCGCACCGTCGGGCCGGGGGCGTTTGTGCCTCCTCCCGCCGTGACGAGCCAGATCGTCACGTTCACCCCGCGGGAGGGACCGCTACCCGTAGAGGACCCCCTGGCGTTCGAAGCCGCGGTTCGCACGATCTTCTCTTCCCGTCGCAAGCAGCTTGGGAACCTGTTGCCTCGGCTCCACCCTGACCCGAATCGCCTCGCCGAGCGAGCCCACTGGCCGCCCGGATGGGAGCGCCTTCGTCCGGAGGACCTCCCGCCCTCCGATTACTTCCGGCTTTCCGAAGCTCTCCAGGCGGACTCTCCCATCCGGGGGCGCCCCTGAGGACAGAGTTCCCGCGTGCCACCCCGGCGCGGAGTACCGAGGGAACCTGGTCGTCAGGCGGGCCTCGCTCTTCTCGGCCCTCGGCCTCCGATTGGTGCCTGGAAGGAGGTCGGCTCGAACCCACTCGCGACGAAGGAACCGCGCCCCCCTATGAGGACCCACCCACCACCCGACTAAAGTAATCTAAGATCGGTGGGGTCGGCGTGAGGTCAACCGCCCAGCCCTCGGAGCGTAGCCCCAAGCGCCGAACGAATGATGT
>DASYZN010000172.1:0-2955 GCA_035946105.1 Thermoplasmata archaeon
TCATCGAGGTCCAAGGGCTCGAACGCGCCTTCGAGTCCCGCAAGGGGTTCTTCTTTCAAGAGAAGACCCGGACCGAGGCGTTGCGCGGCGTCGATCTCACCGTGGAGGGCGGGGAGATCTTCGGCCTCCTCGGCCCAAACGGCGCCGGCAAGACCACCCTCGTGAAGATCCTCTCCACGCTTCTGCTCCCGTCGCGGGGGGTCGCCAGGGTCCTCGGGCTCGATGTGACCCGCGACGCTAGCCGACTTCGCCCCCGCATCGGCCTCGTCCTCGGAGGCGAACGAGGCCTCTACAACCGGGTCAGCGCGCGGGAGAATCTGCGCTACTTCGCCGATCTCTTCGGCGTCCCTCTGGCGGTCCGGGAGCGACGCATCCAGGAGGTGCTGGAGCGCGTGGGTGTCGCCGACGCCGCCGATCGGAGGGTCGAGGAGTTCTCCCGAGGGATGAAGCAGAAGTTGCACATCGCCCGGGGGATCCTCCATCAACCCGAGGTCCTCTTCCTCGACGAGCCGACGATCGGCCTCGACCCGAAGAGCGCCCGGGAGACCCGCAAGCTGGTCCGGGGTCTCGTCTCGGACGGGGTGACGATCTTTCTGACCACCCACTACATGTTCGAGGCCGAGGAGCTCTGCCACCGCCTCGCGATCCTCACGAGGGGCCGCATCGTGGCGCGGGACACGGTCGCGGGGCTCCGGCAGCTCGTGGGCGGCGATCGCACCCTCGAGGCCGAGGGGTACGGATTCGAGGACGCGGAGATCGAGGCGCTCCGCCGGCTCCCGGGCGTGTCAAAGATCGTCCCGGAAGAGTTCGGTCCGAGGCTCAGGCTCACGATGCGGGCGCGGTCCGGCGAGCTCACAGAAACCGCCATCCGCAAGGTCCTCACCGGTCATCCCGAGCTCTCGATCCGGGAGCGTCGAACCTCTCTGGAGGACGTCTATCTCGATCTGGTCGAGGAGGTGGCGTAGGTGCCTCGCTCGGGGGTCTCGAGGGTCCGGTCCACCCAAGCTTCGCTCCGGATCGCGGCGCTCCAATTCCTCGCGGACCCCCAATGGCTCATCCCCTCGATGATCGCGCCCGTGATCTTCGGGATCGTTTCGTTCGAGCTGTTCCGGGGATCCGGCCCGTACTTCGTCCTCTATGCGATCCTCGGCGCGGGGATGATGAGCATGTGGGGCCAGACGCTCTACGGGAGCGGATGGGCCACCGGGCAGGATCGGGAGTTCGGGACCCTTGAACCCACGCTCCAGGCGCCGACCCCCTACCTCTACGTGGTGCTCGGGCGCGTGGTCTGGAACGTCCTCTCGGGGCTGCTGGGGGGCGTGATCGTCTACGGGGTGGTCGTGGTCGCTTACGGTCAACCTCCCCCGCTCACGGACCCGATCGGCTTCGTGGTGATGTTCGTGTTCGTCGTGCTCACGCTCGCGGCCGTCGGCGTAGTCTTCGCCGCCTTCTACGTCTACACGCGGTACGCCGGCTTCATCCAGAACGTCGGTGAGTTCGCGTTCTACGTCGGGACCGGGTGCATGTTCCCCGTCGTCCTGCTGCCGTTCTGGACGAACCCGATCGCCCTCCTGTTCCCTCCAACCTGGGCGCTGGATGCCTTGCGCTACCTCGCGATCCCCGGTTACCAGGGATTCGGCTGGGGGTTCTGGCCGGATGTCGCCGGGGCCGTCGGGGTCACGGCCGGCTACCTGGCCGTCGCGGGGAGCGTGTTCCGCCGGGTCGAGCGGCATGTGCTCGAATCCGGCAAGCTGCAGGACTACTAGCCGATGGAAGCGATCCCGGCGAGACCGCCTCTCCAACCCTCGTTCTGGCGGAACCTCTGGTCGAACGCCTGGTTCGCTCCCAGGACCAGCCTCGGCTTCATGCGGATCGACTTCATCCTCGGCACGATCTTCGTCATCCCGCTCACCCAGATGGTCTTCTTCGCCTTCGTGGTGCAGCTCGGGGGCGGGAACGCCTCGGCGATCCAGTTCGTGGTGATCGGCAACGCGGTGGCGACGGTCACCTACTCGAGCGTCTTTTCCGTCGCCCAGACCACGGACAGCGAGAAGAATCACGGGACGATGGAGCATCTCCTCGTCTCCCCGGCGAACCGCCTCGCCCTCTACCTCGGGCGGGGGTTGGTCCCGATCCTCGTCTCGTTGGCGACGGTCAGCGTCGCGCTCGGGTACGCGGTCGTCCTCTATCACGTGCCGCTCCCCATCGGATCCCTGCCGTCGCTCGCCCTTTCCATCGTGCTGACGGCGTTCGCCATGGTGGGGTTCGGCCTCCTGCTCGGAGGGGTCGCACTCTACCTGCGGACCTCGATCATCCTCGGGAACATCTTCCTCTTCATCGGCCTCCTTTTCTCGGGGGCCAACTTCCCCCTGAGCGTCCTGCCTACCGCGCTCCAGGACGTCGGGCTCTTGCTTCCCCTGACCTGGGGGATCACGGCGATCCGGGACGCCTTCTCGGGCGCGTCGATCTCCACGTTGGCCGTTCCCTGGGGCATCCTGCTGATCTCGATCGGGGTCACCCTGGGGTTGGCCGCCGGCCTTTGGGAGTTCTTCGAACGCCGGGCGCTAAAGACCGGGAGCATCGCGCGGTTCTGACGGAGGATCGTGGCCGTTGGGAGGTTCGACCTCGGTCCAGACGGGGCGGGGTTCCGTCGGGCGCCATGGAACGGCTCGACCAGATATCGCCGGTTCGGGAAACCTCTAAAGCTGCGGCCATCTGGCGCGCCGCGTGGGCCCATAGCTTAGGCTGGCTGGAGCACCCGGCTGATAACCGGGAGGTCGTCGGTTCAAATCCGACTGGGCCCATTCTCCGACGACCGAACGGTCGTCCGCGCCGGATCCGTTGTGCCCTCAAAACCGCCGAACGGGGGCACTTCGGGTCGAGGATCCCGGTTCCGAGCACGTCGAACGAACCCTGGCGTGGCTCGTTGAGCGCTCTCCCGCGCACGCCCCGCTA
>DASYZN010000173.1:0-6512 GCA_035946105.1 Thermoplasmata archaeon
CCGACGGCTGTGGCGGCGCAGATCATCGCAGAACTTTCCCGAGCTCTGGGGCGGACGTTCCCCGCGCCGGGGTGACCTAGGCTACCAGCGACGCGTCCCGTCCCGGACGGGGGCCTCCCCCGACGGGCGCTGGGAGCGCCGGAAGTCGTTCGAGGGCCGTCGCCGAGGGGCCGGGGCGCGGCCGCCGGAGCGGAACGATCGCCCCGGGCGGCCACGTCGATCGTCGGCGAAGCCGCTGCGGCGCTCGGGCGCGGGCCGGTCGTACTGGAATCCCGGCACCGTCGCCCGACGGATCGGGTAGCCGAGGAGCTGCTCGATCCGATGGAAATCGTCCTCCTCTTCCCGCGCGACCAGGCTGAAGGCGTCGCCGAGCCGTTCCGCCCGGGCCGTCCGACCGACCCGATGGATGTAGACGTCCGGTTCGTGCGGCACGTCGAAGTTCACCACGTGGCTCACGCCCTCGACGTCGATCCCCCGGGCGGCGAGGTCGGTCCCGACGAGGACCCGGTGGCGTCCCGCCCGGAAGCCCTCGAGGGCCCGGGTCCGCTGACTTTGGCTGCGGTCGCCGTGGATGACGGCGACGTCGATCCCCGCCCGGCTCAGCTGGGTCGCGACCCGGTCGGCGCGGTGCTTCGTGCGGACGAAGGCGAGCACGCTCGACATCGTCTCGTCCTTCAGGAGCTCGACGAGGAGCTCCGTCTTCAGGTGGGACGGGACGGGGAGCGCGAGGTGGGAGACCCCGACCGCCGCGGCCGCCGTCGCCCCGACCTGGATCGTCTTCGGATCGTGGAGGAAGTCCCGCGCGAGGGCGACGACCTCCGAGGGCATGGTGGCGGAGAACAGCATGGTCTGGCGTTGGCGGGGCAGCTCCCGGACGATCCGCCGGACATCGGGGATGAACCCCATGTCGAGCATGCGGTCCGCCTCGTCGAGGACGAGGATCCGCACGTCACGGAAGTTCACGTAGCCGCGGCTCATGTGGTCGAGGAGCCGCCCCGGCGTCGCGATGATGATCTCGGCCCCGCCGCGCAGCGCCCTCGACTGATCGTCCATCCCGACCCCGCCGTAGACCGCGGCGCCCCGCAGGCGGGTGTGCCGGCCGAGTCCGGAGAGGAACCGTTCGGCCTGGACCGCGAGCTCCCGGGTCGGCGTCAGAACGAGGGCGAGGATCCGCCCGGGGGCCTGGTCGAGCAGCCGCTCGAGGATCGGGAGCAGGAAGGCGGCCGTCTTGCCGGTGCCGGTCTGGGCGGTGCCGATGAGGTCGCGCCCCCCAATGGCGTCGGGGATCGTCCGACGCTGGATCGGGGTCGGGTTCAGGTAGCCGAGCTCTCGGATGCCGGCGCGAAGCTTCGGGTCGAGTCGGAGGTCGTCGAAGGAGCCTTCCTCGGCCGGGGCGCGCGATCGCTTGGGGTCGTTCATCTCGGGAGGCGGTTCGGATGGGGGGCGCTACGCATCGTGGGAGGGCTACCCAGGGGTCGGGTTAAGCGTTCCGACCGGAGGTGCCGCGGCGGGCTGGCCCTATAGGAGCCGTCCGAGACCCGGCCGGTCGAGGAACTCCGCATCGGTCGCCTGGATCCCGAGGAGGAGGTCCCCGTACTCCAGCGGGTCGTCGGCGCCGCCCCGGAACCGTCGACGGATCAGCGCCCGGACGAGCACGCGGCTTCCGAAGAGGGCAAGGTCCGCCCGGACCCGGTCGCGGAGGCTAGCCGGGGTCCTCCGGCCCTTTCCGGCCGCCGCGATCCAGAAGGTCGCGTCGCGGGCGAGGAGGTAGTCGAGGTATCGGTCGAGCAGGCCGCGGGCCTCCCCCGCGAGCCGGGGGGGGACGCCACCGGGGTCGAACGGTCCGAGCGGTATTGGGGGCTGCCCACGCTCCGAGAGCTTCCAGAGGTCGAGCCCCGTCTCCCCCGACGCGATGCCCACAACCCCGACGTTCTGCTCGAAGTAGATCGGGAGCGTCGAGATCCCGTCGACGAGGCGGGGGGGCCCCGGGGGAGGAAACGGGAACTCCTCCGGACCGGGTCGATCGTGGCGGAGGCGATCCCGCGCCTCCTCGAGCGCGGTCTCCCCAAGGCCCGAAGAATCGCCCTCGGCCCATTTCCGCCGATGGGTCTCGAGCGAACGGGCTACCCAACCGGCCCTGAGCTCCGAACGGACCGCGGCGAGCTCTGCGGCGAGGCCGACCGGATCCTGGGAACCGGGCCCCGACCTAGCCCACCGGTCGAGGCCCGGGGCCGCGAGGCCCGGGCAGGAGAGGACGAGGGTCGCCTGGGCCCGAACCCCCAGGTGGACCGAGATCGGAAAGGATCGGCACGGGAACGGGCGGACGGGATGGGCTCGACAGCGGTGCTCTTCAAGGAACAGGCAGCCCCCGCCGTTCCCCTGCTCGCGAAGATGCCCGAGTCCGCCGGGACCCTCGAGGATCGCCGAGGCGTCGGCGAGCTGGATGAGTCGGGGGGCCTCGGCGGCGGTGACCGCAGGGCCCGCAAAGCAGCAGAGTCCGCAGTCCGGCCGACAGTCGAACGTGAAGCCGTTCAGCAACGCCACGTCGAGTTCGATCGGTCCCGCCATCTGACCGAGGGAGTCCGAGGGGACGTTCAAGGTGGCGGGAGAACCCGCGATAGGACCGGGCCGCAGGTTCGCCCGGGAACCGGTGGGGTCGAATCGACGCCATCCCTTATGTAGGCCGACCCTCGATTCATCGACGATGGACGGCTCGGATGCCCCGACGACCAGGGGGGCCATCGAGCGAGCCGTCGGAACCGGCGAGACCGCCTGCCACGAACCCGTGAGGTCCAGAAGCCGCTCGCCCTATCGTTCGATCGGCACCGCTCCCATCGGAGGAGCGGTGGCCCGTGAGAGGTCCATGACGGATCCCGCTCGGCGGGGGCCAAGCTCGGGCTCGAGGGCCCGCCCGCTCGGTCTTCTTCTCGGATTCGGCGCGATCTTCTCGGGCCCCCCCGAGAGGGCGGATCCGGATCCCCCCGTCGGTCGATGGAGATGGTTCCTTCCCAGGCCGCGGTCGACGAGCGCTGACCCGCGCCGAACCGAACCGGCGTCACCGGCTGCCCCGAAGGCGACGCTGGGCGTCCGGGCCGCCTCTCCGCCGGCCATGGGGCGCGCCCTCCCGGGCCAAGGCCCCCGGCCGGCCCCCCGGTCCGGGACGGCCGCGTCGAGTCGACCCATGGGACCGGTTCCGCCCCGACCCGCGCCCGAACCGATCTCGCCCGACGTCATGCTCGAGGAACTGGACGAACTCGAGACCCTGCTCTCCCGTTCGCGAGCGACGCGGACCGTCGCCAGGTCCGATGCCTTCGAGCACGTCTGTGCCTACTGCGGATCCTCGTGCGAGGAGAACGAGGGAGCGGCCGCGTTCTGTCCGGGCTGCGGCGGTCGCATGTGCCCCTACTGCCAATCCGAAGCGACGATCGAGGGCCATCCGAGGGTCTGCCCGACGTGTGCGAACCCACTGCCCCCCGGGGGGACGCTCGCCCGCCCGAGACTCCCGCCGATCGAATCCTGAGGAGCCGAAGGCCCCGGCGGGACGCCCCGGATCCGCCGGTTCGAGCGGCGGGGGGGGGACCGAGGGATGGCGCGGCCTAGGCGCGCCGTCGTTACGGTGATGACGCTCCCGGGAGCGCGGCTCCGCCCGACTTCGATTCCGAAGGCGGCGCCGCCAGGCCCTGGGCCGGTGCGGGATCCCCGACCGTGATCCCCCCCATGGCCCTCGCGATCACGGCCATCGTCACGAACGACAGGAGGAAGACCGTCACGCCGACGACGAGGCTCCCGAACTCCTCGAGGCCGAGCTGGCGCAGCGCCGCGAACCCTCCCCCGAAGAGGAGGCCGTTCGGGAGCGACGCCGCCCCCGATCCGACGGCGAACTCGCTCTGGGCGAAGAAGGCGATCATCGTGACCCCGAAGAGCCCCCCGAGCAGGTGGCCGGGGAAGAGCCCGATCGGGTCCGAGAGCCAGGTGACCCGGGCGAAGAGCTTCTCGCCGGCAAGGAAGAGGGGCCCCCCGAAGAGGCCGAGGAGGATGGCACTCCCGGGGCTCACGTACCCCGCGAGCGGGGTGATGATGATGAGGCCCATCAGGATCCCGTTCGCCGACCAGAGGGTATCGGGACGGGTGCCGTCGACGACGTACGCCGTCACGAGGAGGGAGGCGAGGCCCGCGGAGGCGGCCAGGAACGTCGTGAGGACCACGGCGATCGCCTCGGCGTTGAACTGGAGGACGCTTCCCGGGTTGAACCCGAACCAGCCGACCCAGAGCAGGAGCACGGCGAACGTCAACCAGGTCGGGTGAAGCCTCACCGGCGTCGCGGGACTGACGGTGAGACCGCGCGCTCGCTCCTCCCGCCAGATCTGCAGGACGATGCCGAGTCCCGCCGCCCCGGCGGCGCCGTGCACGACCAGCCCTCCTGCGAAATCGACCATCCCGAGCTGGGCGAGCCACCCGGACGGGTTCCAGATCCACGCCGCCGGCAGGTTCCAGATCAGGACGAAATACGCGATCGCGTAGAGGCCGATCGCCACGAGCCGGACCTTCCGAAGGAAGATCACACCGACGAGGGCGAAGGTGACCGCGGCGAACGCGGTCTCGAAGAGGAAGTAGGTACCCGTGGCGAGGCCCAGCGGGGCCGAGGCGACGGACCACCAGGCGGCCGTCGCGGGATCGACCGAACTCGCGGAGAACCCGCCGAGGAAGAACCCCGGGGCGTAGAACGGGTTCCCGATCACCCCGTCGAGCGTCGGCGCGAACGCCGTATTGAACCCGACGGCCGCCATGACAAGGACCGCGGCGCCGGTCATGAAGACCGTCTTGAGGAGGCTGAAGGAGAACGCCTCGCCGAGCTCCCCGACCTCGAGGAGCCCGACGGCGATCGTCATCGTGAAGACGAGCAGTCCCGCGATCAGGACCCAGAGGTTGTTGACCAGATCGATCACGCGGGGGTGCCCCCGGGCATTGGAGCTGGTCCGGCACCCCGTTCCTGAGCCACGAGCGTCCGGCTTTCGATTCCCGGGTCGAGCCTATAATATCCTTCGCGTCGAAGGGAACGTTCGACGGCCAACGCGGCCCCGCGACCGGTGGGCCGGCTAAGGGAGATCGGAGGCGGGCCCGGCGTCCCTCGTGGGGGCGACTGCTCGGGGCTCGCGAGGACGCACCGGTCGGGTCCGGGCGACCCGTCGCGTGCCTCGACGGACCGTCCAGAGGATGATTCCCAAGGCCAACAGGCCGGCGAGGGCGATCCCGGCGCCGAGCGCAGGCGGCATCGCCGTGCCGAAAAGCCCCTCGGATCCCGTCGCCTGGACCTGGAGGGTGAGATTCGCGGTCGCGTTCGCCCCGTTCCCGTCCGTGGCGGTGACGGTAACTCGGTAGGTCCCCGGATGCCGGAAGGCGTGCGTCGCGGAGGCCCCCGAGGCGCGGGCGCCGTCCCCGAACTCCCAATTGTAGTCGAAGGCGCCTCCGCCTCCGGACCCCGACGCGAGGAATCCCACCTCGGCGCCGGCCAAGGGGACCAGGGTCGTCGACAGGGCGGCGGCCGTCGGGGCGGGGTCGATCACGACGGCTAAGGAGGGGCTCTGGGCCGTGAAGCCGTCGGCGTCCGTCACCACGACGACCACCCCGAAGCTCCCCACGGCCGAGGGACGACAGCTGGGGGTGGCGGTCGACGTCGCCACGCAGCCGTCCGGAAGCCCTTCCCACCGGTAGGAGAACGGGCCGAGGCCCCCCGAGGGGAGGGCAGACAATCGGAGGGTCTGACCGAGGTCGGCCACACCGAGCCCCGGACTGGTGAGGGCGACCTGGGGGTCATCGTAGACGACCAGCGGGACCGAGAGCCGGACAAAGTCGAGCCAGCCGTTCGAATCCCGCACCAACACGACCGGAGTCCAATTCCCGGGCGTGGTTGGGGTGCAGGTCACCGCGCTCCCACGGCGATCCGAGCAGTTCGACGGAATGCCGGACCAGAAGTAGGAGAAGTTCCCCGTCCCTCCCGAGGCCGAAATGGAGAAGCCGAGCGATTGTCCCACATCGACGGCGCTGCGGGGCTCCTCGGCGGGACCCGCCGACGGCGCGTCAAAGACGCGGAACGGGAGATCGTTCCCGGCCGACGTCACCGCGCCGTTCGAATCGGCGACCGTGATCGAGACCCGGTAGAGGGCGGCTCCGGAGACGACACAAAGGGGCGACGATCCGTTGGTTGCCGAACAGGCCCCGGGGAGACCGCTCCACGTGTAGTCGAGGCCGCCGGAGCCCCCGCCGACCTTCGTCGCGAATCGGACGGTCTGTCCGGCATCGGCCGACGGCCGCGTGGCGGTGGGGGTCGTGACGCTCGGAGGTTCGAACACCGAAAGCTGGGCCGAGGTCACCACCTCGGTGGAGACCCCGTTCGCGTCACTGACGGTGACCCAGGCGACGTAGCTCGAGCCGCGGGCCGTCGGCCAACAGACGATCGACGGGGCGTCGACCAGGGGACAGCCGAGTCCGTCGGGAACGCTCCAGTGGTAGCG
>DASYZN010000174.1:0-6414 GCA_035946105.1 Thermoplasmata archaeon
TCGGACGACCTCGCGGATCCTGGTCTGGTTGGCCCGGGTCGTCGCGCGGACCAGCGGGAACCACTCCGCCTTGGTCTTGAGGGCGGCGAGCGCCGCCACCTGGGCGAGGATGTTCACCCCGAGGTCGTTCGTGTTGTATCGGGCGATCGTCTGCACGAGGTCCGGGCGGCCCGCGAGCCCGCCGAGCCGAAGGCCGGCGAGGCCGCAGTTCTTCGAGACCGACCAGACGGTCACGGTCTGCTCCGGGGCGAAGGCGTGGGCCAAGGTCGGGCGGTCGGCGAAGTCCCGGTAGGTCACGTCGTTCACCAGCCAGAGATGGTGGTCGCGGGCGAGCTCGGCGATCGCGCGGACCTCCTCCTCGGGGTAGCCCGAGCCGAGGGGGTTCAACGGATCGATCAGGAGGATTATCCGGGTCTTCGGCCCGATCGCCTCGGCGATCCGCTCCGCGGTGAGCCGCCACGGGGGAGCGTAGATGTCGAGGTTGCGGGTGCGGGCGCCCGAGAGCTCGATGAATCGGTGGATGATGAGGTAGCTCGGGTCCGAGGCGATCACCTCGTCCCCCGGGGAGAGGAGCGCCCGAGTGAGCATGTAGAGCGCCTCGGTGCCGCCGGCGGAGACGAGCGCCCGGGCGTCCGGGGGGAGTCCGAGGTCGGCGAGCACCCAGTCCCTCAGCTCCTCGAGCCCCGGGGCGTACGGGTAGCCCTCGTAGCGGTGCTCCCCGATCGCCTCCTCGAGGGCCGAGCGGACGACCGACTCCGGGACCAGGTGGTTCGTGTTCTGGCTCATCCACACGATCTCCCTTCGGTGGGCGTGGGCGTATCGGAAGGCGTCGAACGGAGCGTCGGGCATGGCGGGTCCCGTTCCCCTCGTTCCCCTCGCGCGGCTTAACGACTGCGTCCTGGGACCCCGGAGGCGGGCGCTCCCGCCTCCGCTAGGTAGGTCGTCACGATCCCGAGCGATTGGGGTCGGGCCACGGCGCGGGCGAATCCCGCCTCATCCAGGAGCCGGAGGAGCTCGCCGCGCCCGGGCAGTCGACGGAGCGACTCCGGGAGGTAGCGGTACGGTCCCGAGGCCCCGAGCGCCGCGCCGAGCCAGGGGACGAACGAATCGAAGTAGGCATGGAAGAGGCGGCGGAAGGCGTCGGACGGCGGCTCGGTGATCTCGAGCAACAGGGCGGAGCCACCGGGTCGTAGCACCCGGCGGAACTCACCAAAGGCCGCCGGAAGGCTCGCGAGGTTGCGGAGGACGAACGCCGAAACGAGGAGGTCGAAGCTCCCGTCCTTGAACGGGAGTCGACCCGCGGTCGCCGCCGCCCAATCGGTCCGCGCGTAAGGGCGTCGGCCCGTCGTCTCGGCCCGAGCCCTCGTCAGCATCGCCGCCGTCACGTCCGTGCCGACGACCCCGGCCGAGGGGAAGCGGTGCGCGGCGAGCCGGCTGAGGTTCCCCGGACCGCATCCGACGTCGAGCACGCGGCCCGGGGCGGCGGCCCCCCGGAACCGGTCGAGGTCCCAGAAGGCCCGCGGGCGCCAGACGAAGTCGTTCCCGAGCGAGACCAGGTGGTCGAATCGATCGTAGCCGATCGCGATGTGGGTGAACATCGCCCGAACGTCCCTTTCGAACGTCGGGGTGCCGGGCACGGGGTACGGCGATCCGTCCGGGGCGCGCCGGCCGACGTCGGACGACACGGACGTAATGACGGCCCGAGAGGGATAACCGTGTCCGGCCCGGTCGGGAGGGCCTCCGCGGGATCGCTCCATCGCAACGGTTATCATCCGGGCCTCTCGTGGAACTCTTCCCATGGCCGACCCTGTCGATCGGACCGCCCGCCCCACCGAATCCGCTCCTCCCGGCGCCCCGGCCCTCCCGTTCATCCGGCGGCTCTCCTACTGGGGGTTCGTCGGTCTGGTCGCCCTGGCGGGCGTCTTCTACGTCTCCTGGGGATTCGCCTACGGGATCTGGCTCGACAACGGGGTCTATGCCGTCGCGATCACCCTCGCCCTGTTCGGTCTCGCGGGGATGTGGCTCGTGAGCCCCAACCCTCCCGCGGCGACCGCCGAGCCGCCCTGACGGGAGCGGCCCGGTCCCGCAGGATCTCCCCGAACGGCCGTCGGGTCGCTCAGAGCGGTCGGCTCGCGAGCGCCCAGCGCGTCCCGTCCGCACGCCGGCAGATGAGGCAGGCCCCCGGAGCCCCCAGGGGGATCGGCAGGTCCCCCTCCGGCACCCCGAGCAACGCCCCGTCGATCCCCTGCTCGATGGCGTGTCCGCACGCCTCGGCCCCGCACCACGCGAGGACCCGGACCTTGGACGAACCGGCGAGCTCCTGGGGGGCGTGGGCGACCTCGAAGGAGGCGGCGAACTCGGCCTTCGCCCGATCGAGGAGCGCCCGGTCGTAGCCTTCGAGGGCCGCGGCGACCCCCTCCTCGACGGCCGCCGGGCCGATGACCGACTTCTTGCCGAGCCGGTCGACGGCGGTCACCGTCCCGGCCTCGGCCTCCCTTGGGCCCGCCTCGAGGCGCAATGGGACCCCCGCCGTCTCCCACCGGTAGAACTTCGCCCCGGGTCGGTCGTCGGTGCGGTCGACGTGGACCCGCAGGCCGCGCGCGACGAGCCGTTCGGCGAGCGCCTCCACGAAGGGGAGGACGCGCGCCGAGGCTGAGCCGCCGAGGATCGGGACCAGGACGACCTGGTACGGGGCGATCTCGACCGGGAAGGCCGCCCCCTTCTCGTCGCCGTGGACCGCCACGATCGCCCCGATCAGCCGCTCCGAGAGGCCGAACGTCGTCTGGTGGACGTGGCGGCGGGAGCCGTCCGGGGCCTCGAAGGTGATCCCGTACGGGCCGGAGAAGTTCTCCCGGTAGTGGTGGATGCTGCCGATCTGGAGGGTCCGAACCCCGCCAACGGGGATGTCGAGGGCGATCGAGTAGTACGCCCCGGGGAACTTGTCCCACTCGGGTCGCCGGATGGCGACGTACGGGAGGGCGAACGCCCGGGCCATCTCGGCGAACGCGGCGAGGTTCGAGCGGACCCGTTCCGTCGCCGCGGCCTCGTCGACCTGGCAGGTATGCTCCTCGAAGAAGTGGATCTCCCGGACCCGGAGGAACGGCCGGGTGGTCTTCGTTTCGTAGCGGAAGGTGTTGACGATCTGGTAGACGTTGAGCGGGAGGTCCTTGTGGGACCGGATCCACAGGGCGAAGATCGGGTACATCGCCGTCTCGCTGGTCGGTCGGAGCACCAGCGGGACGTCGAGGGGGGTCGCTCCCCCCTTCGTGACCCAGTAGACCTGGGCATCGAACCCCTTGATGTGGTCCCCCTCCTTGCGGAACTCCGTCTCGGGGATCAGCGTCGGGAACTCGACGGGCTGGCTCCCCGTCGCCTCGATGGCCCGCACGAAGACCCCGTCGAGCTGCCGACGGGCCCGGAACCCGTACGGGGTCCAGACGTTCATCCCCTTCACCCCGTAGCGCTTGTCGGAGAGGTGGGCCGCCTCGACGACCTCCAGATACCAGTCGATGAACGCGGCCCGCTTGTCCGGGAGGCTCGCCATGGACGGGGGACGAGGGCGGGGAGCGAACTATAGGGTTATCGGAGGCGCAGGGGCGCCGCGCGGGTCCGTACCAATGGCATTATCTTTCCGCGGCCGCTAGCAACGTCGATGCGGCTCGTCGTCTGCGTCGACCGGGACGACGATCTCGGCCGGAAGGCCGGGGTCCGGGGTCCCGTGCTCGGCCGGGACCACGTGCTCGACGCCGCCCTGAGGCTCGGCACGGCCGATCCCGAGGACTCCGACACCAACGCGCTCTTCGCGGCGGTCCGGATGCTCGACGAGCTCAGGGCCGAGGGGGAGGAGGCCGAGGTCGTCGCCCTCACCGGCTCTCCCAAGGTCGGGGTCGTCTCGGACCGGCGGGTCGCCGAGCAGTTCGACCGGGTGCTCGCCGAGCATCCGGCGACCTCCGCCTTCCTGATCTCGGACGGGGCCGAGGACGAGTACCTCTTCCCGATCCTCGCCTCGCGCCTTAGGATCGACGGGGTCCGGCGGGTCTACATCCGCCAGAGCGCGAGCCTCGAGTCGACCTACTATACCCTCGTCCGGGCCCTGAAGGACCCGAAGCTGCGGGCGAAGACCGTCCTGCCGTTCGCCCTCGTCATGCTGACCCTCGGCCTCGCCGCCGCGAGCGGGGTGATCTGGTGGGGCGTGATCGGCCTCCTGATCCTGCTCGGCATCTACCTCATCTTCTGGACGTTCGACATCGACGAGGCGCTCATCGATTCCGTCCGGTCGGCCTCGACGGACCTCCGCCAGGGCTCGGCCGCGTTCGGCTTCGGCCTCTTCGCGATCGCCCTCGTCGGGCTCGGCTTCCTCTCGGGGTACAACGTCTACGTCTCGATCCCCCGCCAGACGCCGATCGACCGGGTGCTGCTCTTCACCCAGGCCGCCCTCGTCTTCTGGCTCGTCGGGTCGTTCGTCTGGGAGTGCGGCCGGGCGATCCGCCGCTACTTCGCCCGCGGGAGGCTCCCGAGGTCGTTCTTCATCGCGACGACCTCGATCGGGGGGATCGGGTTCATCTCCTACGGGATCGTCTTCACCGTCGAGTCGCTGGAGGGCCTCGTCGGCCCGAGGACCCTTCCCCTCGTCGTGAGCACGATCGTCGCGGGCCTCGCGCTCGTCATCGGCGCGGGGGTCCTCTCGCAGTACCTCAAGGCCCGCGCGTCCCCCGGCGTCTTGAGCGACGCCGCGCGATCGCCGGAGTCGGGGTAGAGGGCCCGCGTCCCCCGTCCCACCGGCCCCTCAGTGGGGGCCGAGCGACGGCTGTTCGCGGAGCGCCCGGGTGACGTCGGCCAGGGAGACCGACCAGCCGCAGCGCGACTGGAGGAGCGCCCGGACCATCATCGGCGACGGGTCCTCGGCCGCCGCCCGTCCGGCGAGCGTCCGAAGGTCCTCCCAGAAGTTCCAGGGGAAGACGACCCAGACCCAGGAGCCCCGGTCGATCTCCTCGGCGAAGTACGTCGGGCGGAACTTCGCGTGCCCGATGTGCAGGCACGCCGCGCTCTCCGTCCGGGCCGCGCCGGCCTTCTTGACGTGCTCCGTGGCGAGGGCGAGGCTCTCCCCGGTGTCCGTGATGTCGTCGACGACGAGGATCTTGAGCCCCTTCACCGGGGCGCTCAGCCCCTCGGTGAGCTCGGCCTTTCCCGACGGCATCGCCGTCGTGCCCCAGTGCTGCGCCCTCAGGGAGATCAGCCGGGCGAGGCCGAGGCGGTCCGCGATGAGCCGGCCCGGCACCCAGCCGCCCCGGGTGAGGGCCACGATGGCGTCGGGCATGGCGTGGGCGGATTGGATCGCCTCGGCGATCCGGTCGGCCCAGCCGTCCGCCTCGGCCCAGGTCGTGACCCGGCAGCGGGGGAACTCGTTCGGCATCGTGGGGAGGCCGACGGCTCCGGGTCCTTACGGGTAGATGCCCCGGATCTGGATCGCGTCGATCACCCGCTGGATCGCGAGCACGTAGGCCGCCGTGCGGTGGTGGACCTTGCGTTCCTCGGCGACCTTGTGGACGTCCGTGTAGGCCCGGACCATCGCGGCCTCGAGCCGGTTGTTCACGTCCGCGAGCGGCCAGTAGAAGCCCTGGATGTCCTGCGCCCACTCGAAGTAGCTCACGGTGACGCCGCCCGCGTTCGCGAGGACGTCCGGCAGCACCACGATCTTCTTCTCGAAGAGGACCGAGTCGGCCTCCGGGACCGTCGGGCCGTTCGCCGCCTCGGCGACGATCTTCGCCTGGATCTTGTTCGCGTTCTTCTTGGTGATCTGGTTCTCGAGGGCCGCCGGGATCAGGACGTCGACCTTGAGCTCGAGGAGCTCCTCGTTCGAGATCGACTTCGCTCCCGGGAACCCGACGACGGAGCCGGCCTTCGCCTTGTGGGCCTCCAGCGCATGCGGGTTCATCCCGTCCGCCTTGTAGACGCCGCCCTTCGAGTCGGAGGCGGCGACGATCTTCGCCCCCTGCTCATCGTAGAGGATGTTCGCGGCGACGCTCCCGGCGTTCCCGAACCCCTGGACCGCGAAGCTCGCGCCCTTCACCTTGATGCCGGCGTGCGGGGCGGCCTCCCGGATGACGTAGGCGCAGCCACGCCCCGTCGCCTCCCCCCGCCCCTGGCTCCCGCCGAGGGAGATCGGCTTCCCCGTGACGACCCCCGGGACCGAGTAGCCCTTCTGCATCGAGTAGGTGTCCATGATCCAGGCCATCGTCTGCGAGTCGGTGTATACATCCGGCGCGGGGATGTCCATCTCGGGGCCGATGATCGGGAGGATCTCGCTGGCGAACCGCCGGGTGAGCCGCTCGAGTTCCCCCTTGGACATCTTCTTCGGATTGCAGATGACGCCACCCTTCGCCCCGCCGTACGGCAGGTTGACGACCGCGCACT
>DASYZN010000175.1:0-7694 GCA_035946105.1 Thermoplasmata archaeon
GTCGGCCGGGGCGGTCTCGCCACCCCGGGCGGGCGTCGGGGATCGGGTCCGGGCGAACTCGGAGTAGAGGGAGAACGGGTTCCCTTCGGCCGTCAGCACCGCGGTCTGGTCCACGACCCGCTCCACCAACGGCCGAAGGGCGGGCCGCTCGGCGACGGCCGACTCGAGGGCATGCCGGAGCTGGCTGTTCGGGACCACGGTGATCGGGTGACCCCGGTCCCGCAGGCCCCGACGCATCTGCTGGAGCGCGGCGGCCGGGACCCCGCGGATCCCGACCAGGGCGGTCAACGGACGTCCCACGAGCGCGGATCGGAGGGCGTTGACCGTGGCGATCTTCTCGGGACGTACGGCGGCGCGACCGGGCATCGACGACCTCACCAAAGCCGGACGGCCGGTCCCATGGACGTCTTGAGGTAGACCGAGGCGATATTCGTCCGTCCCTGTTCGAGCTTGCCGAGGATCCTCGCGAGCACCGCGTCGACGTTCTGCGCAATCTGCTCCGGGGGCATCCCCCGGGTCCCAACGGGGGCGTGGAACGTCCGGTTCCCCTTCGAGCGGACCCGGATCGATCGCTTGAGCGCTTGGATCAGGTTGGTGGGGTCGCTGCCCGGGGGCACCGGCTTCGGCATCTTCCCCCGAGGACCGAGCACCACGCCGAGCCGGCGGCCGATGGTCGGCATCAGCGGCGCTTCGGCGAGGAAGAAGTCGACCTCCTCGACGAGCTGCTTCGCCGACTTCTTGTTCTTCATGAGCTCATCGAGCTCGTTCGGGGCGAAGACCCGGTCCGCCACGCCCCGGACCTTCTGGCACATCTCCGGCGTTCCGAAGACGGCGACCTGGACATTGCGGCCCCGGCCATGGGGGAGCGGAACCTCGTCCTCGATCCGGTTCTTTGGGACGGTGAGATCGAGCTCCTTCAGGTTGACCGAGAGCTCGACGGACTCGGTGAACTTCCGTTCCTTGGCCCCCTGGAGGGCCTCTTTGACGGCGTCGAGAGCGTTCCGGTCGGCCATGGATTCACCTCGACGGGGGACCGCCGAGCGGGCTAGCCTACATAAGGGTTGAGGCGAGGGATGCGACGCGGTGGGCGCTCGACCCGCTCCGATCGAACCCCGACGGGAACGGTGCGCGGAATCGGACCAACTTGGGAGCGTCACCGGCGCGGAGCCGGACGGGTCCAGGGGGCCGATGACGACCGCGGACGTCGACGAACACCCCACGGAATCCCGCGCGGCCCCGCCTCGAAGCGATCCTGCTCGGACCGGACGTGCGCTCGACCCCGCGCGATGCGGGAGGCCGGCCTGGCCCTGGAACGCTCCTCCGAGAACCGCCTCAATGCCTATATAGGAAATCATCCTCGCCGCGAGGCGATGCATTATCCTAAGCTCGTGTCGACGTATTGCCCCAAGTGCAAGGGGCACACCCCTCATGACGTGGAGAAGGTGAAGAAGCGGCCGGCGTCCGAGCTCAAGTGGGGACAGCGACGGTTCCGTCGGGCGACGTCGGGGTACGGAGGCTTCCCGAGACCGAAGCCGGAGGGCCGTGCGAAGGCCGTTCGGCGGGTCTATCTCCGATATCGGTGCAAGACCTGCAAGTACACCGTCCAGCCCGCGAGCTGGAGGGCGAGCCAACTCGAGCTCGTGGAGCACCGGTGACGCCTATCGCCTCCCGGGGCCCCGCCCCGTTCTGGACGGTGCAGTGCCCCGACTGTTCCGGCGAGCAGATCGTCTTCAGCCGACCGGCGACCCCCGTCACCTGCACGGTCTGCGGCGCGATGCTCGCGACCCCCACCGGCGGCCTCGCCAAGTTGCGTGGCGAACTTCGAAAGACGGTGGCGTGAGCCTGGGGGTCCCCGATTCCCATGCCGCTGCGAGCCGAGTTCCCAGAGGAAGGGGAGCTCGTCGTCGGGACGGTCACCTCGATACGGAACTTTGGGGCCTTCGTCAAGCTCGACGAGTTCGAGAACCGCGAGGCGTTCATCCACCTCTCCGAGGTCGCCACGGGCTGGGTCAAGTACATCCGCGACCACATCCGCGAAGGGCAGAAGATCGTCGCCCGGGTCCTGCGGATCGACTCGAGCAAGGGGCAGATCGACCTCTCGCTGAAGCGGATCAATGACCACCAGCGGCGGGAAAAGGTCCAGAGCTGGAAGAATGAGCAGCGCGCCATCCGATTGCTCGCCGTCGTCGCCGCCCAGCTCAAGATCGACGTCGAAGCCACCTACGCCCTGTTCACCGACTCCCTGATCGAGCGCTACGGGAGCCTATTCGCCGCCTTCGAGGCGGCCTCGTCCGATCCCAAACGGTTCCAGAAGGATGCGGGCAAAGGGGCCTGGGTCACGGCCTTCCTCCACGTGGCCGAGGAGAACCTCGTCCCCCCCCACATCGCCGTGCGCGGGACCCTCGAGCTGTCGGATCCCGCCCCCGACGGGGTCGAGCATATCCGGGCGGCGCTCCTCGCCGCCGAGACCACGGACCCCGAATCGGTCACCGTCCACTACGTGGGTGCGCCGCGATATCGGGTCCAGGTTGCCGGGACCCAGTACAAGCAGGCGGAAGAGGTCCTCAAGCGAGCGACCGAAGCCGCCCTCGCCTCGATCCAGGGCGCCGGAGGCAAGGGGAGCTTCGCGAGGGCATGACCGAGACCCACCTGAAGGTGTGCCGAGACTGTTCCCGCTACACCCTGCGCCCGACCTGCCCGGCCTGCGGCTCGGCGACCCGCTCCCCCCATCCGGCCCGATTCTCGCCCGAGGACCGCTGGGCAAAGTACCGGCGGGCATTATTCGCCGACGCCCGGGCCGCACCGGGGGCCGGTTAGGTGGGGTTCAACGTGGCCGCGTCCATGCACCGGATCAAGGTCGTCAACGACGTGAGCGAGCTCGTCCCGATCCTCCGGGCGGTCGACTCGTCGGTGAAGTTGAAGCTCGTCCAGCGGCTCGGAGAGTCGTGGTTGACCGCCGAGGATATCGAGCGGGAGTTCGGCAAGGAAGGGTCGAAGGCGCTCCAGTTCTTCGAGAAGTTGAAGCTCATCGACACCCGCTGGGTCGCGCGGGAGGGCCGCAAGCAGCCCGACAAGAGCTACCACTTCTACTACTCGACGATCAACATCAGCACCACGGCCCCGCTGGCCGAGGTCTCGGAGATCCTCTCCATCGCCAGCATGTCCGACCGGGACTACGTCCGATACGAGAAGCGGATCTTCGACGCGGTCGGCGACACGGGCCGCTTCTTCTCGGACGTCGCGGAGGAGCTTGGGATGTCGCCGACCCGCCTGAAGGGCCTCGTGCGCCGTTCCGACAAGCTCGAGTACCGGGGCCACCGGATCGAACGGTTCCATGCCCCCCCGCCCGGGAGCTAGTCGGCAGGTGGAGGTCCTCCGCCTGGGGCACCGCCCCGGACGGGACCCTCGCCTCACCACCCACCTCGCCCTGACAGCACGGGCGTGGGGGGCGCGACGCCTCCACCTCCATCCCCCCGATGATCGGGTCGCCGCGACCCTCGCGGCGGTCGCGGCCCGCTGGGGGGGATCGTTCTCCGTGGTGGGGACGAACGATTGGCGCTCGCTCGCTCGCGGGTTCGGTGGACCGACCGTCCACCTCACGATGTACGGCCGGCCGATCGGCGAGGTCCTGCGCCGACTCCGTCTCGCCTCGCGCGTGCTCGTGATCGTCGGGGGCGCCAAGGTTCCGCCCGACGTCTTCGGGATCGCGCGCTACAACGTGAGCGTCGGCACGCAGCCCCACAGCGAGGTCGCGGCGTTGGCGGTCTTCCTCGACCGCCTGGGCGGCGTCCCCTCCCGACGCTCCTGGCGGGGCGCTCGCCAGGCGATCGTCCCCAGCCGCCGGGGAAAGCAGGTCAGGACCCGGGCGGTGCGATGAGCCGCCCCGACCTGCCCGCGAGGGACCTTCCGATCGGGAGCCGGGCGCCGGCCAAATGCATCCTCTTCGGGGAGCACGCCGTCGTCCATGGAGGGCCCGAGCTCGTCGCGGCCGTCGACCTCCACACCCAGATCGGCGTCCGCACCGCCGCGACGACCCGTCTGAACCGGGACCCGGACGCCTCGCAACGGAACCCCTACTTCAGGGAGGCCCTCGCCCGCGCCTGGGACGGAGGCTCGCCCGTCGAGGTCACCTCGACCTCCAGGATCCCCCGGTCGGCGGGGCTCGGCTCTTCGGCCGCGTTTTCGACGGCGCTCTGCGCGGCGTTCGGCGCCGCCCGGGGGGGCCTCGCCCGCTCGGAGCTCGCGGCGCGAGCCTTCGCCGTCGAGCGAGGGGCGCAGGGGGTCGGGAGTCCCGGGGATACCTCGGCGATCGCCGCCGGGGGACTCATCTCGCTCAACGCCGATCGGGGGGCCGAGCTGTGGAAGGTGACCGACGGATCGACGGTCTGGACGGTCCGGGAAGTTCCGGACCCTTCGTGGAGCTGGGTCGTCGCCTACAGCGGCATCCCGAGAGATACCGCCGCGACCGTGCGGGCGGTCGGGGTGCGCCTGGCGAAGCCGGATGGCCCCGCCCTCCTCGACCGGTTCCGGGATGTGACGATGGACGGGATCGCCGCCGTGCTCGCCGAGGACCCCGAGGCGTGCGGCCGAAACCTCGACGCGAACCAGGAGCTCTTGCGAGAGATCGGGGTCTCCCATCCCCGACTCGAGGCGCTCCTCGACTCCGTGCGCCCCGTGGTGCACGGGGCCAAGCTCACCGGCGCCGGGGCCGGGGGCTCCATCGTCGCCCTTCCGAGAGCGGGGCGGGAGCTCGAGGCCGTCCGCCGGATCGCGCGGGTCGGCGGGGTCGGTTTCGTCGTCCGGGTGTCGCTCGACGGCGCTCGGCTCGTCGAGGCCTGAGGGGGATCCCCGGCGGGGGCTCACTTCCGCGCGACGATCCGCACCACGGTCCCGGCGGCCATCGGATGATCGGCCGCCAACGCCCGGTGGGTCCGGGCGTCGATCGCCCGGATGAAGTTCTCTCCGAGGTCCGTATGAACCCGGAAGGCGACCTCCCGGGCCGGGGTGCCCGCGGGCACCAGCAGGGCATCCGGCAACAGGCGGCCCTTCGAGTCGATCCATCGGGCCTCGTCCTCGACCGGAAAGACCACGATCCGGTGGAGCCGCTCGAAGACGAGCGCCTCCAGGGACTGCTACACCCCCGTCGAGCCCCAGCGCCCGAGGATCGCCCGGATCTCCTCGAGCGCCCGGTGCTGCGCCGGCGAGAGCTTCGCGGGGGTGCGGACCCCGAACGACGCGTCCCCGGGGCGGTAGTCCACGAGGCCCCCCCGCGCGGCGCGGCGCAGGGTGAGCTCGGCCTCGGCGCACGTCCCGACCACGGGCACCGGGGCGATGGCGGCCCCAAGGGCGCCCACCCGCTCTGCCGTGGACCGATCGCACTTGTTGGCGGCGATGAGGCGCGGCTTCGCGGCCCTCAGGAGCGCCTCGGCGAGCCGGAGCCGGTCCTCGGGGGTCCAGCCGGAGGGCTTGGCCCGGTCCAGCGGCACCTCTCGAAGGGCCGCGGCGATGGCCCCCCCCGAGATCGAGAGGCCGGTGAGCCTCGACTGGAGGAACTCCTCGACATGGGTGCCCTCGAGCTCGACGAATTTCACGTTCTTCTGAAAGTCCCTGCCGAGGATCTCGGCGACCCAGGCGACCAGCTCCTCCTCGAGCCAACGCACCTCGTCGACCGGGTCCACGCTGGACGGAGCGACCGCCTCCCCTTCGGGCCCGGTCGACCCCGACGCGTCGACGACCTGGAGGAATCCGTCCGAGGGGCGAAGATCGTCGAGGAACTGGTGGCCCAATCCCCGGCCCTCCTTGGCTCCCGGGACGAGCCCGGGGACGTCGACGAGATGGACGGGCACCCATCGGACGCCCCCCTCGCACCGCGCGTTGCCGGGTTGGCAGGGGGCCCCCTTCTCCGGGTGCGGGCACGGGACGCGGACCGCCGCCACGCCCCGGTTCGGGGCGAGCGTCGTGAATGGGTAGGGGGCCATGGGGACGTCGAGCAGGGTGAGGGCGTTGAAGAGGGTCGATTTTCCGACGTTCGGCTTGCCGACGACCCCGATGTCCACGGTCCCACCGAACCCCGAGATCCGTCAGATGGAGTAGTTGGGGGCGGTCTCCGAGAACTTCTGGGCGCGATTGACCGTCAGGGCGATCGCGAATAGGAGATCGCTGAGTCGGTTCGCCCACTGCAGGATCTCCGGTCGGAGCGGGGCCTCCCGGTTCAGACGCCAAAGGCTGCGCTCCGCTCGCCGCGAGACCGCCCGGCAGACGTGGATCATGGCACCCGCACGCGTCCCTCTCGGGAGGACGAACCCGGTGAGCGGGGGAAGGGTCGACGAGTATCGATCGATATCCCCCTCGAGGCGTCGGACATGTCGTTCCTCGATCCGATGCTTGGGCGGAGCGGTCCCGGGGGCCACCGCGATCTCGGATTGGGCGATGTAGAGCTCGTGCTGCAATCGGACGAGGAGCGCCCGGATTCCGGTCGCGGCTGGGGGAAGTAGGGCCTCCGCCTGCCCTAGGTAAGCCCCCAGCTCGTCGTAGGTTCCGAACGCGGTGATCCGCGCCGAGTCCTTCAGTACGCGGGTGCCACCAACGAGACCGGTCTCGCCTCGGTCACCGGTACGGGTGTATAGCCGCGTACGGCTCGAGCCTCCGGTCGGCGGGGCAGCGGATCGAGGGGCGATGCCAGTCCATGTACCGAGCAGAACGAGATGTGTAGCACCTCATTATGCTTGGCGTCCTGACGGCAAAGTCGGCAGATGAACCCGCACCGTTCGTTCCAGGCGATTCCTAGTGTCTCCATGCAACCACGTTTCCCTTTTCCGTCGGGGCTATCGATCGAGGAGCCCCTGGCCTGAGCGATCCGCTGCCTGCCGGGTCCGGCGCCGCGACGCCCCTTCCCGCGCGCGTTCCCGCAGGCCGGGGAGCCGTTCGCCGTGGATCCGGCTCAGCTCTTGGAGGCCGAGGGTTACGACAAGGGAGAGGGCCGCTTCGAAGCTCCTCGCCCAGCCGTCCTCGACGACCGTCTCCAGCTGCCCTTCCAGGCCGATGGGGAGGTCGGTCCTCTGGGTCGCGGGGTGTTCTGACGCGCGCACGAGCGCGCGCACCGATTCAGAACGGCTCCTCGACCCATTGGACACTCCGAACCGATCGAGCCGCTCCAGCTCCTCCCGGGTCAGGCGGACACCGAGGAATCTGTCCGCGGGCTCTTGGGTCCGTGCCGATCGCACGGCGTTAAACACAAAACTACAACTATTTATGTATTTTGTCGTTGTTGTTAAACGACAGGGGGCACCCCCCGCACAAACCCTCGCTCCGTCGGTAGCCTACAAGTAATCGAACATCGGTGGGGTCGGCGTGTGGACATCCGCCCAGCCCTCGGAGCGTAGCCCCAAGCGCCGAACGATTGTTGGCCGCCCGACCCCGCGCGGCCAATGAAGCCCCTCCTTCTTACGAGTTGGGACACCTCGCTCAAGGTCCGCGAGGGTCGCAAGCTCGTTATCGAGACTTCCGAAGGGCGCAAGTCGTGGCTCCCTATCGAGTTCCCTTACGACACGGTGATAGTCGAAAATCTGGGCGGGTTCGTTACCTTCCCCGCGCTCCGATGGCTCGCCCTAAACGGAGTGACCGTAACGGCCCTTGATTTCGGCGGTCGAGTCCTTGCGTCGTATCTCCCCGACGCACCCCAAAACCACTCGGCG
>DASYZN010000176.1:0-2669 GCA_035946105.1 Thermoplasmata archaeon
TCTCCTCGAGGAGAGCCTCTCGGAGGCCGTCGGCCTATTGGAGGAGAACGGCCTCGTCCGGTCGGAGACCGAACCCATCTACGCCTGGGACCGCCACCGGACCCTCGGCAGCCGCTACCTGATCACCCCGCTCGGGAAGGCCTACCTGGTCCGGCAGCTCGAGGAGGCCGATCGCATCCGATAGCCTCGTCCGGCTCCGTGACCTCTAAGTAGGGGTAGGCTCGATAACTTCCGACCGGATGGCCCCTCTGAACCCTCCGGATCCCGTCCGGGAGACGTTGCTCGCGATCCTTCGGCAGTTGAACCAGGCCGATGCGAAGCACGAGGGCCAGGCCGCCGAGCAAGCGCTCGAGCTCTCCGAACTCCAGGACCGGCTCGGGAAGTTCGGTCCCGTCGAGCAGGGGAAGACCACGATCGCCCTCGCCCTCGGGCTGCTCGTCCGCAATAACCTCGTCGGCGCCGTCGGCAGCTCCGACTACTCCTGGCAGCGGGGCCGGACGACCCACCAGCTCTACCAGATCACCGCCGAAGGGAAGAAGTTCCTCGTCGACGCCATGACGACGAGCGATCGGGTCGCCTGACCCCGCTCCCCCGATCGGCCGATCCCTAGGGTCCCGATCCCTGGGGTCCTGGCTCGGCCCGAACCCATCGGATCCGGCCCGCTGGGGACCCCGTCGGACCCGACGGACCTAGGGTGGGGACCCCTCGGGTTCCGAGGGCGGCCCGTCTCCGCCGAGCAGAGCTAATAACCCCCAACGCGTGGGCGCGTCCGTGTCCCGAATCCACTCCGGTCGCAAGGGCCGCGCCGGCTCCCACCGGCCCTTCCCGAGGGTGAAACCGGACTGGGTCACCGCCGACCCGGCCGAGGTCGTCGAAGAGGCCGTCAAGCTCGCCAAGGCGGGCACCGGACCCGCGCTCGCCGGCGCGATCCTCCGCGACAGCTTCGGGGTCCCGTCGGTGAAGCTCGTCACGGGCAAGCGGATGGCCGAGATCCGTCGGGGGGGCGGCGTCCGGGCCGACCTGCCGGACGACCTCCAGGCGCTCCTGAAGCGGGTCGTCCATCTCCAGCGCCATCTCAAGGCCCATCCGAAGGACCTCTCGAACTCCCGGGGCCTTTCCCTGATGGAGTCCAGGATCCGGCGGCTCGCCCACTACTACCGGGCCCACAAGCGCCTCCCGGAGGACTGGCGGTACACCTCCGCCAGCGCGGTACTCCAGGTGGAGTGATGCCCTCGGGGCCCGAGCAGTTCGTCACCCGACCGAGCTATCAGACCGAGTTCACCCAGGCGCGCAGCCTCCTCTTGGCCCATCCGGGCCGCTGGCGGGTCATCTACCACTACGATGGCGACGGCATCGCGAGCGCCTCCTCGGCGCTTCGGATGTTCCGCCGGCTCGGCTACGACGCCCAGGCGACCCCGCTGAGCGGCGTGGAGCGGCCGAGGATCGACGCCCTCCTCGAGGCGACCCGGGGCGCCGTGCTGGTCGTCGACACCGGGGCGAGCTGGCTCGACCGGTTCGCGAAGCATCCGTTCCCCGTGATCGTCCTCGACCACCATACCTACCCCGGCCACCCGGTCCCGCCCCCGTTGCCGGACCACGTCGCGTTCGTCAACCCCCTCGACTGGGGGGTCGATGGGATGAGCGAGCTCTGCGCCTCGACCCTCACCTGGCTCTTCACGGTCTTCATCGATCCGTCGAACTGGGACAACGCGCCGTGGGGCCTGTCGGGAGCGATCGCGGACCGGCAGCACGTCGGCGGGTTCAAGGGGCTCAACGCGATCCTCCTCGGGGAGGCCCGGGGCCGGGGCCTCGTGGAGACCTCCGAGGGCGTCCCCGTCTTCGGCGCCACGCTCTCGGACGCCCTCGCCCGTTCGATCGACCCGTTCCTGCGCGGCCTCTCGGGGCGCCCCGTGGAGGGCGACCGGTTCCTCCACGCGCTCGGGCTCGATCCGCGCCGCCCGGTCCAGTCCCTCGACGCGCCCGAGCGCGCTCGGCTCGGTGCGGCGATGCGGGCCCGACTCGTCCAGCAGGGGACCCGGCCCGAGTTCGTCGAGGCGCTCCACACGGAGCGCCTCTGGCTCCCGTCCCTCGGCCTCGACGCCGAGGAGCTGTCGAACCGGCAGAACGCCACCGGCCGGGAAGGCGAGCCGTCGGTCGGGGTCGCCCTCGCCCTCGGCGACCCCCAGGCGATGCAGCGGGCGAAGGCGGCCGAGGAGTCGTGGCGGACCGGGGTCCTCGCCGGGCTCCGTCGGATCGAGGAGGGGGGGGTGCACTCGCTGCCCGCCGTCCAGTGGTTCGAGAGCCCCGAGACGACCCTCGCCGGGACCCAGGCCGGTCTCGCGATGAACTACCTGCTCGACGCGAACCGTCCCGTGCTGGTCTTCTCGAACGGATCGGACTCGATCAAGGTCTCGGGCCGCGCCACCCTCTGGCTCGTCGGCCGGGGCCTCGACCTCGCCGTCTGCCTGAGGGAATCGGCCGCCGCCGTCGGCGGGGAGGGCGGGGGGCACCGGGTCGCGAGCGGGGCCACGATCCCCCTAGGCACCCGCGACCGGTTCCTCGACGAGGCGAACCGGCGGATCGCGGTCCCGCTGCCGTCTCTGGGGGTCGCATGAGCCCCGCGACCCCGATCCCCGAACCCGCCGGACGCGACCATCCGTCGCGGATCC
>DASYZN010000177.1:0-7073 GCA_035946105.1 Thermoplasmata archaeon
AGGGATCCCCGAACGTCACCGGACGGACGGGGGGCGTTCGCTCTCGAGCTATCCGGGATGGACGACGAGGGTCGTCCCGTCCAGGGTCACCCGGTAAGGTTTCACCGGGGATTCGGCCGGCCCCTCGATGAGGGCTCCGTCCGACAACCGGAACACCGACCCGTGCCAGGGGCAGGTGACGTTCCCCCCTTCGACCGGGCCCTCGTCGAGCGGTCCCCCTTCGTGGGGGCACTCCGCGTCGAGGCCGACGAGCGTCGTTCCGAGATTGAAGATCGCCACCGGCGTCCCGTTCACAGAGACCCGGATCGCGTGACCTGGGGCGGGCGCCGTCACTCCGGGAATCCGAACCTCAGCCTTCTTGCCATCGGGCATGGACGGGTCACGGCCGCGGAGGTATATTTCGCTCGCGAGTTCCCGAGGGGCCCGGGTTCCGGCCCACGAGGGGGGGCGCCCCTCAACGGCGGCGCGGACCGGGCTTCGCTCGGCGTCGGGACGAGCGGCCCGGCCGATCGGCGTCGAGCCGGAGGGTCTCCACGGAGGTGGGAGAGCCCGCCGACGTCGGGAACTGCGCCAGCAGGGTCGGGAGGTCCCGGTCGAGAACGACCAACGTGCTCGAAACCCCCACCCGAGCCGCCTCGAGGCAGGTGGGGGCCGCGGCGAATCGGAGGACCGGTCGATCCGCCGACCGCGGGGTGATCTGGTCGGCCTCCAGCCCGAACGTGGCCACCACAGACCCCCTGCGCCCGGCGATCTCCCTCCGCAAGGCGTCGGAGAGTCTCGGGTCCCCGAGAGCCTCCGAGGGAATCGAAAGGACCCGGATCGTCGCCTTGGGGATGGGTAGGATCCCGGAGAGCTCGCCCACCTCGACGAGCGCGCCCTTGCGGGCGTCGGACACGGCCCGCCCCTTCGACCCGCCGGTGCGTCCCCGGTGGGCCGACAACGTCCCGTCGACCAATTCGAGCGCGACCTCTTCTCCGCGCCGGATCGGGGAGCGCGCCACGGCGCGGGTCGTGCGGACGATATGGAGCCGCTGCTGCCGCGCGAAGACGTCCTCGGCGAGCCGATCGAGCACCTGGTGGACCCAAGCGACCCCGAGCACCGTCGCACGGTAGCGGCCGTTCCGGACCTCGATGAGCCCCCGGTTTGTCAGGCGGCGGAACGAATGGGAGACCGCCTGCGACGTGACCCCGAGGCGGCGGGCGATCGGCTCGAGGGTCGTCGATTCCTCGGTGAGGCAGTCGTAGAGCAGCAACAGCTCCGCGAGCGTGCCGCCGCGGCGTAGGCCGGGGAGACCCGGGGGCGAGGGGATCCTCGGCGGCGCGGTCATCGGTCCCGGGAGTCGGGTTCGGTTATATCGCACGCTGCCCCCCCGTCGGGCCGAACCGGCCGGTGCGTGGCCGTCGATCTCCCCTGGGGGGACGGATTGACGGCGAAGCAGCCTTTAGGGGGCGCCTTTCCTCGAGGGACCATGCTGGAGTATACCGGGATCCGGGTCCGGGATCTCGCGCGCTCCGAGCGGTTCTACACGGAGGGACTCGGCCTGGTCCGGATCCACGAACGGCGGGGCGCCGCCGGCGGACGCACGGTCCTCCTGCGCGATCCGGAGTCCGGCGCTCGCCTCGAGCTCAACCACTACCCGGACGACCCGCCGTTCCGCGAGGGGGACGAGCTCGACCACCTCGCCTTCCGGTCGGAGGCGCTGGAGTCGACGGTCTCCCGCCTGAGGGCGCTCGGGGGGAAGACCCGGATCCCGGCCCACGCGGAGGAAGGGGTGCAGGTCGCCTTCGTGAGCGACCCGGACGGGATCTGGATCAAGCTCTTCCATCCCACCGCCTCCGACGATCCCCCGACCTCCCGGGCGATGGAGTGACCCCTCCCAACGAACTTCGACGGCTCCGAACAAGGGCCGCCGGTCCAAGGGTCGATTTAAGGACCCCGTTTTGGTAGGGGAGAGAGGAGCGGATTGTCGAGCGAACCCGGGGAGGGGGCCGCGCCCCCGTCGCCCCCTTCCCAGGCCCCTCCGAAGGGCCGCACGCTCGCGGTGAACTCGAGCGGCGTCTTCCTGATCAGCCTCGTCATCCAGTTCGCGGGGTACATCCCGACGTTCTTCTTCGCCCGGGAGATCGGCCTCAACGACGCGGGCAAGGCGCTCCTTGGGACCATCCAGACCTTCCTCCTGGCCGCGACGTCGGTCTCGAACCTCGGGGACCTGAGGATCGGGGCAGCGTACACGTTCTTCGTCTCCCGCGGCCAGCCTCCCAGGGATTCGACGGTCACCTACCTGCTGATCCGCTTCGCCATGGTCGGCCTCGCCGGCATCGTCCTCTGGGCGATCGCCCCCACCCTCGGGATCTCGGTCGGGGCGGCGATCCCGATCTTCGCGGTCTGGATGACCTTCCCGCTCCTCTGGTCGCTCTCCAACGTCTACCAGGGCCTGCACGTCAGCCTCGGCGACTCGCTGCGGGGCCAGCTCCCCCTCCTGGTCGAGTCGATCGTCCGTTCCTCGGCCCTGGTCGCCGTGGCCCTCTACCTCGCGGGACTGCCCCCCGCCTCCGGCACCCTAGGGGCCCTCGCCGATCCCGCGAACACGATGTGGGTGATGACGGGAGCCTACGCGATCGGGGCGATCGCCTCGGCGGCGGTCTCGCTGCCGGCGATCCTGAGGGTCCGGGGTCCGTTCCATCGTCCGACGGCGACCCGGATGTTCCGATGGTCGCTGCCGCTGATGGGGAGCATGGTCCTGCTCTACCTGTCCGGGAACCTGATCTCCATCCTCGTCGTCGCGTTCCTCAACACGCGGGACTTCAACATCTTCAACACGGCGAACGCCTTCCGGATCCTCGCCCTCTCGCTCCCCGTCGCCATCGCCGTCCCGTTGTTCCCCCACCTCTCCTCGCTCCACCAGGCGGAGGCGTTCGAGGTCATCCGGTCGAGGACCTGGCAGTCCTTGCGGTACACGGCGATCCTCGTCGTCCCCGTCGCGCTCTCCTTCGGGATCTACCGCTCGAACCTCCTCAACATCTTCTATCAGGTCACCTACGTCGCCCTAGCGAGCACGCCCCTAGGCCTCCTCGCGGCCTCGGCGATCCCCGCGGCCCTGAGCCAGATCATCGGGACCTCGCTCACCTCGGTGGGCCGGACCCGCCTCGAGCTCTACATCACCTCGGTCCAGGTCGCCGCCCTCGGGGGACTCTGCTTCGCGCTCGTCGGCCCGCTGCCGCCGTTCGACGCCCTGGTCCCGTATGGCGTGACGGGGCTCAATGGGGCCGCGATCGCCGTGCTCGCCTCGAGCCTCGCCGCCCTCGCCCTCAACACCTACTTCCTCGGGACGGTGCTCGGCGTCCGGATCCAGCTCCGTCCGATCGGAACGATCCTCCTCGCGGCGTCCGCGAGCTTCTTCGCGGTGTCGCGGATCAACGAGGTGCTGCCGATCAACCGATACTACCAGCTCGCCTTCGGGGTCCTCGTCGGCTTCCTCGTCTACGGTGCCGTCCTCGCCCTCACGGGCGAGCTCTCGAAGGAGGACGTCGACCAGGTCATCCGCTCGCTGGGGCTCCCGAGGGCCTTGGGTCGGTTCCTGGCCTCGTTCTGCTGGCGGAACGCCTCCTGGCCGGTGAACCCGATGCCGTCGGGAGGCGCCGAGGCGCTCGTCCCGGGCGGCGGGATCGACCTCGGCGAGCGCTCCGACGGGCGGGTCGAGCCCCCCAGACCCCCCTCCTAGGGGCACCCCCGAGGGTCGGCGGATGCCTTATCGACGGGCCCGGACCCCCTAGGATTCGTCGGCGACGGCGTGACATAGAGCTTAAACCCTCGCATTCCGTACTCTCCCTAGGAAGGCCATGTCGCTCCACGTGGAGGTCCGCCCGGCCGCGGTCGAGCAGGTCCGCCGACTGATCCAGGGCCAGAAGCCCGAGATCGGCGTGCGGGTCTACGCCCAGCCCGGATCGAGCGGGGGCGGCTGCTGCGGAGGCGGCGCCGGCGTCGTCCAGTTCGGGATGGCGTTCGCCAAGCCGAGGGCCGAGGACGAGGTCATCAAGGTCGACGGATTCTCCGTCCTGGTCGATCCGGGCAGCGCGAAGCTCGTCGACGGCGCGGTCGTCGACTACATCGAGACCCTCTCCGAATCCGGTTTCAAGATCACGAACCCGACGCTCCCCGAACCGGACGAGGCGGGGCTCGCCGGGGGATGCGGCTCCTGCGGTTCGAGCTCCTCGAACGGCGGCGGCTGCGGTTGCGGCGGGTAGGCGACCGCTCGCCCGGGCCACGCGCCCGGCGGACCCGGCGGATGCCGGGGCGTCGCTTCGACGGTCGACGGTAAATAGCCCGGCCAAGCTGGGCCGCCCTTCCGAACGATGACGGGCGAGGCGCTGCGGGCCCAGGAGGTCCGCAAGGTCTACCAACGGCGGGGCCAGGGCCCCGTGCCCGCCCTGCAGGGGGTCTCCCTCAAGGTCCAGCCGGGGGAACGCGTCGCCCTCCTGGGCCGCAACGGCGCGGGGAAGACCACGTTCCTCAAGATCGCCTCGACCCTGCTCGCCCCGAGCTCGGGATCCGTCGAGGTGTTCGGGCGCGACGTCTTCGGGTCGGCCGACGACGTCCGCCCGCTCATCGCCGTGGTGCCCCAGGAAGGGAAGCCGTTCTTCCACCTCACCCCCCGGGAGCAGGTCTACACCTACCTGTTGGCCCGGGGCTTCCCGAGGGCCGAGGCGAAGCGCCGGACGGCCGAGGCGCTCGGCCAGATGGAGCTGGGCGAGGTCCAGGACCGGCTGTCGATCACCCTCTCCGGCGGCCAGCGGCAGCGGACGATGGTCGCCACGGTGATCGCGACAGAGGCGCCGCTCCTCTTCCTCGACGAGCCGACGATCGGGATGGACCCGTTCGCCCGTCGGGCGGTCTGGGACTCGTTGCGCCGGCTCACCCGGCGCGGGTCGACGATCCTCCTGACGACCCACTACCTCGACGAGGCGGAGGCGCTCTCCGAGCGCCTCTACATCATCGAGCGGGGCCGGGTCCTGGTCGACGGGACGGCGGAGTCCCTCAAGCGGGAGATCGGCGGGACGGTCCGCGTCTCCATCCCTTCGAGCCCGGGCGCCCGGGAGGCCCTCGAGATGTTCGGCAAGGTGGTCGAGGACGCCGGCTCGGTCCACCTCGTCACCGTCCCCGAGCGGATCGCCGAGGTCCTCGAGGTCACCTCCCGCGGGAAGCTTGCCGCGACGATCGGCCCCGTGACCCTCGAGGAAGCGTTCCTGAGGGTCGTCGGGCGATCGATCGACGAGGAGTCGTAGCCTAAGATGCCGACCGCCGCGTTCCGGGGGCTCTGGGCGTTCTCCTTCACGGAGTTCTACGTCCAGCTCCACGAGGCCGCGTCGATCGCGACGTCGCTGATCGTCCAGGTGGTCCTCTTGATCTTCGTGCGGATCCTCGCCCCCCAGCTCCTCGGCGTCGCCCTCTTCGGGGCGATCCTCTTCTCGCTCTTCACCCTCGGCCAGCGGGTGCAGAACGAGGCGGCCTTCATCCGGATCGACCACAAGCTCAACGAGCTCTACTTGGCCTCCCCGCTGCGCCCGGAGTCCTACTTCCTCGGCCTCTCGATCGGCATCCTGGCGGCCTACCTGACCCCGGTCCTCCTCCTGGTCGCCGTGACCGCCGGCCTCATCGGGCTCTCCTGGACCACCGCCGCCGTCCTCGCCCTCGTCGGCGCCGCGCTCTGGCTGATCACCTCCTCGATCGGCTATGTGATCTCGACCCTCTTCCGGGACATGCGCGCCATCTGGCCGTACGCCTCGATCTTCTACAACGTCTTCGGCGTGCTGCCGCCGGTCTTCTATCCGATCGCCCTGCTGCCGAGCGTCTACCGGCCGATCGCCTTGGTCATGCCCCCGAGCGCGGCGGCGGGCCTCGTCCAGACCTCGATCGCCCCGGGGACGCTCTCGGGGGCCGAGGTCGTCCTGGCCGGCCTCGCCCTGCTGATCGAGACGTCCCTCCTCTTCGGCTTCGCCGTCTACTGGTCGAGGGTGACGGTCCGGGAGGATGCATGATCCGATCGGATCCCCCCACACCCTACGCGCCGCCCGAGGGCCGAGCGCTCTGGGCGTTCACGATCATCGGCTGGCGATGGATCAGCCGCAACCCCGCCTCCGCGATCGCCCCGATCCTCCTCCCGTTCATCTTCCTCCTGTTCCTCCGGCTGATCGCGCCCGCGAGCCTCTTCCCGCTCGAGGTGATCGGGGCGATGCTCTTCACGACCCAGAACGTCGGCAGCTGGGTCCTCGGCGACTCCGCGACCTGGCGGATCGAGGCGGGGATCCAGGACCTCTTCGTCGCCTCGCCGATGGGCAAGGTCCGCTACCTGTTCGGGATCGCCCTCTCGAACCTGATCCCCGCCGCCCCGGCGCTCATCGTCCTCGCGGGGGTGCTCGCCTGGGTCGACCCCGGGATCTCGCTCCTCGCCTGGGTCGTCCTCGGGACGGTCCTCTTCGTGCTCTGGGTCCTATTCTCCTCGATCGGGATCGCCATGTCGAGCCGTCTCAGGAGCCAGCGGGAGATCTGGCCCGTCGGCAACCTCACCTTCACGCTCCTCGGCATGATGGCTCCCCTCTACTATCCCCTGAGCTACCTCCCCCCGCTCTGGCAGTCGGCGGCCCGCTTCCTCCCGACGACCTACGCGGCCCTCCTGGTCCAGGGATCGACGGGACTCGTGCCCTCCTCGGGAAGCTCCATGGGGTTCGACGCCGCCCTCTTAGGCGTCTCCGCGCTCGTCGGCATCGCGATCGCGCTCTCGATCTACCGGTGGCGGGACCGGTAGGCCCGAGGGGCGCCGCCGACCTGAGGCGAGGGAGGGGACGCGGATCCCATCGTCCGGGGCCCGTGCCTGAATGGCGAACCTTCAAACCCTCCGAGGGCTTGGAACGCTCGGTGCATCCCGCTCCGGAGGACCCCGCGCCCCTCGAACCGGTAGGGGACGTTCCGGCCGATTTCGCCCCTCCGACGCTCGTTCGACGCCCCTCGAGGGGGGTCGACTAGCTCACTTTCCATGGGGAACAACGAGTTCGACGAGATCCTGAGCGCCCTCGACC
>DASYZN010000178.1:0-3404 GCA_035946105.1 Thermoplasmata archaeon
CGCTCCCCGGTTCGACTACGCCGCGTCGACGCCCGAGCTCGACGTCGTCGCCCGCGGCGTCGTGGCGCGTCACGGCCGGGAGCGGCTCTCCCTGAGGCTCCCCGCTCCCCCCCAGGTCTCGGCGGGACGGGCCGAGCTCACCATCACGATCGAGCCGGGCCGGCCGGTCCCGATCGAGCTCACCTTCGGCGGATTCCGCTCGACGACCCCGGGACCGATCGCCCTGTTCCGGCGGACCGAGCGGTTCTGGAGCCGATGGGTGCACGGCCCGACGGCCCCGATCCACCGGATCGCCGGGGAGTGGCACGCGGCCGTCGAGCGATCCGAACTCGTCCTCAAGCTCCTCTCGGAGGCCGGCTCGGGGGCGTTCGTCGCGGCGCCGACGACTTCGCTGCCGGAATGGCCGGGCGGCCCGAGGAACTGGGACTACCGGTACGTTTGGGTCCGGGACAGCGCCTTCGCGGCCCAGGAGATGCTCCTCTTGGGCCACCCGGCCGAGGCCCGCGGCTTCCTCGCCTGGGTCGTCCGACGGATCGAGGCGGCCCGCGCTTCCGACAACCCGCTCGGCGTGCTCTACGGCGCCCACGGCGAGACCGACCTCGCCGAGCGGGAGCTCCCGGACCTATCGGGGTTCGCCCGATCGCGCCCCGTCCGCGTCGGCAACGCGGCGGCCTCCCAGTTCCAGCTCGACGTCTTCGGGGAGATCCTCGATGCGGCGCTCCTCCTCTCGGGCCTCGACGAGGGGTTCGTTAGGCGGCGCCTTGCGAGCCTGCTCGCCCTGGCCGAGGTTGTGGCCGCGCGCTGGCGGGAGCCCGATCAGGGGATCTGGGAGGTCCGGGGCCCGCCGGCCCCCTACGTCCACTCGAAGCTCATGGCGTGGGTCGCCTTCGACCGGGCGGCCCGACTCGTCGAGGTCCTGCGGCCCGACGGGAACGCCTCGGACCGGTGGCGGTCCGAGGCGGACGGGGTGCGCTCCTACCTCCTCGAGACGGCCTGGGATCCGTCGACCGGCTCCTTCCCCCAGGCGACCGGCGCGGCGGTCGTGGACGCCGCGAACCTGAGGATCCCACACGTCGGCTTCCTGCCGTACGACGATCCCAAGGTCCTCGGGACGGTCGACCGGGTGATCCGGGAGCTCGGCCACGGCCCGTTCGTCTACCGGTACCGGGGCTCGGACGGCCTCGACGGCCCCGAGGGGACGTTCCTCCCGTGCGCCTTCTGGCTCGTCGAATGCCTCGCCCGGGGCGGCCGGCGGGCCGAGGCGCGCGACCGCTTCGAGCGCCTCCTCAGCTCCGCGAGCCCGCTCGGCCTCCTGCCGGAGGAGTTCGATCCCGACGGCTTCGGCCCCCTCGGGAACTTCCCGCAGTCGCTCACCCACGTCGCCCTGTTGCGCGCGGCGATCGCCCTCGGGTTCGCGGACGCCCCCGCCTCGGTCCGTGCGGAGCTGCTCCGCACGATGCCCGATCCCTCGACGGCCGCCGGGACCCCCGCCCCCGAAAAGGGATAGACGCCGGTTCCTCCCCTCGGTCGAGGGGCCGGGGGCCGTCCGCCGGCCGCGACGATGTCGATCCGCGTCTGCATCAACACCCAGACCCCGCCGCTCGAGCCGATCCCGGGGCGCTCGCCTATGCCGGGCACCCCGTGGCGGCTCGGACGCGACTATCGGATCCCGGCGGGCGGGGTGGTGCCGATGATGCGGGCCCTGCTCGACGCCGGCCGGCGGGGGGGATGGATCGCCCCGCGGCCCCGGTGGGTCTCCCTCGGGGGTCCGGGGATCCCCGACCGCCTGCGCCTCGACGAGGGGATCGAGCTCGAGACGGTCGACCTGCCGATGGCGGACCGCAAGGCCTACGCGCGGTTCAAGGAGGCGATCTGGCGCTCGTTCCACGGGCCGAGGGGATTCTCGCCCGCCGTGGCCGACTACCCCGCCTTCGTCCGCTACAGCGCCGCGATGGCGTTGGGCCTACTGACGAACGTCGGGGCCTCCGACCTCTTCTACATCAACGACTTCCAGCAGGTCCTGGTCGGGGGCCTCGTCGGCCCGGCGGCCCCGACCCTCCTGCGCTGGCACATCCCGCTCGAGTTCCGCGGCTACCCCGAGCCGGTCCGGCTCTTCTTCCTGAAGGCGATGGAGGGGTTCGACGCCATCGTCGTGAGCACCCGCTCGGCGTTGGAGGACCTGGTCGGCGCCGGGTTCCAGGGCCGCGCCTTCCAGGTCTACCCGTACTTCGACCCCCGGCTCCAGCCGAGGGCGAGCCCGAAGGCGGTCGAGGCCCTCCGAACGCGCTACGACCTCGGCGAGGGCCCCGTCGTCCTCGCCGTCGGCCGGCTCGATCCGGCGAAGCGGCAGGACCTCGCCATCCGGGCCATCGCGCGGGTCCGCCGCTCGTTCCCTGAGGTGAAGCTCCTCCTCGTCGGCGGCGGGAGCTTCAGCACCCGGGGTCTGGGCTCCTCGAAGGCGCTCGCCTGGCGGGCGACCCTCGATCGGCTCGTCCGAACCCTGCGCCTCTCCGAGCAGGTCGTCTTCACGGACTCCGTCCCCCCCGAGACGCTGCGGGCGGCGTACGAGGCGGCCGACGTCTTCGTCCATCCGGCGCCGTACGAGGGCTTCGGGCTCGTCGTCGTCGAGGCGTGGTGGCACGGCCGGCCCGTCGTCGTGAGCCGCGGGGCGGGCGCCGCCGAGCTCGTCGAGGACGGCTACAACGGCTACGTCGCCCACCCCCGGTCCGCCGACGCCCTCGCGGCCCGGCTCCTCGATCTCCTGAGGCACCCCGAAGCGGCCGCCCGGATGGGCGAGGCGGGCCGTCACACGGCCGCCCGCTGCCACGTCGACCGCGCCGCGCCGAGGCTCAAGGAGATCTTCGAGCACACCGTGGAGCGCTACGGGCGCCCCGATCGCCGTCCCTCCCGTCGGAAGGGTCGCGAGGCCCCATGAGCCGGGATCCGCCCCGCGACCCCTCGCTCCCGGAGGCCGTCTCGGTCGACCTCTGGCACACGCTCCTCGGGATCCGGCCGGGGGCGCGCTCGACGATCGCCGAGGACCGCCAACGGGCCTGGATCGACCCCCTCGTCGCGGACGGGATGGGTCCTAGCGCCGCCCGACGGGCCGTGCGGGCGATGCAGGTCGAGGCCGTCGCCCTCCAGTCCCTCGGACGGAGCGGGACGATCCGTTCCCAGGCGGCGATCCTCGCCCGCCGCACCGGTCGATCGGTCCCGGTCGACGCCGTCGCGGGGGCGATCCGCTCGGCGACCCTGCGGGCGCCGATCCGCACCGCGCCGGGGGCCGTCGCCGCCCTCCGGGGCCTGCGGCGACTCGGGATCCGGATCGCCCTCGTCTCGAACGTCCTCTTGGAGCCGCCCGAGGCGATCCGCACGCTCCTCGAGCGGCATCGCCTCCTCGGGCT
>DASYZN010000179.1:0-3881 GCA_035946105.1 Thermoplasmata archaeon
CACGCTCTCCCAGACCGAGCTCCTCACCCTCGTCATCCTCGTCGTCGTCGCCGCGGGCGTCGTCGGCCTCGTCTGGGCCGCCTCCCGACGACGGGCGAGGCGATAGTCTCCGAGCCGTCCGATCCGGCCGGCCGATCGATCGCCACTGGCGACCGGGCGGCGCCATCGGGCAGGGTATAAGGACGTTCCGAGCCGCGGTGCCTCGTCCCGAGGACGTGATGCCTTAAATGCCGACCCCCGAATCGAGCCGGGGTCTCGGAGCGCCTACGTTCCAAGTGTGGCGGTTCGGTCGCCCGGTCCCGCGGAAGCGGGGGAGGACCGTCGGCGGGAAGGTCGGACCGGCCCGCGGGGCTGAGGCAAGCGGATGATCCCGATCGGAAGCTTCCCCGAGATCCTCCTCACCCTCCTGCTCGGCCTGGGGATCGCGCCACTCCTCGGGCGCTACGTGGCGAACGTCTACTCGGGAGGGGCCTCGTTCTGGGACCCGATCGCGGGCCGGATCGAGCGGGGCGCCTACTTCCTCCTGGGGGTCGATCCCCACGCGCCGATGGGCTGGCGCAGCTACCTGAGGGCCCTCCTGGTGACCGATGCGGCCGGGATCGTCTTCGTCTTCCTGCTCTTGCAACTCCAGTCGGCCCTTCCGTGGAACGGCCTCGGCGCGCCGGGGATGTCCTGGCATCTCGCGCTCCATACGGCGAGCGCCTTCGGCACGAACACCGACTTCCAGCACTACGTGCCCGAGACCCAGCTCTCGGAGTTCTCGGCCTTATTCGGGCTCCAGGTCCTCATGTTCCTCTCCCCGGCGACGGCCCTCTGCGTCTTCGTGGCCTTGGCCCGGGGCTTCTCCCGCAAGGACGGGCGGCTCGGCAACTACTACGCCGACCTCGTCCGGACGATGACCCGGATCCTCGTCCCGCTCTCCGTCCTCGGCGCCCTCGCGTTCGTGCTCCTCGGGACCCCGGAGACCTTGAGCCCGTCCGCCCTCGTCCATCCCCTCGTCGGCGGCGCTCCCTCGCTCATCCCCCTGGGACCCGTCGCGTCCTGGGACTCCATCGAGTTCCTCGGGACGAACGGGGGGGGCTTCTTCGCCGCCAACGCGGCCCACCCGTTCCAGGACCCGTCGTCGATGACGAACCTGGTCGCGATCCTGCTGATGATGGCCCTCCCGTTCTCGGCGCCGTTCGCCTTCGCTAGGCTCGTCCGACGTCCGGGGGAGGCCGGCCCCCTCTTCGCCACGGCGCTGACGATCTTCCTCGTCGGCTTCGTCCTCTTCCTCGCCTTCGAAGGGTCGAACCCGTACCTCCCCCCCTCCGTGAACCAGGGGGCGGGCTACCTCGTAGGGGTGGAGTCGCGCTTCGGGATCTCGGAGAGCGCCCTCTTCCAGTTCACGTCGGTCTACGATAACGTCGGAGCGACCTCGATGTCGTTGGGGTCGCTCACGCCAATGGCCCAGGCGTCGCTCCTCTTCGGGATGTTCCTCCAATCGGCGCCCGGCGGCGTCGGGACCGGATTCGGGACGCTCCTCATCAACGTCGTCCTCGCCGTCTTCATGGGGGGTCTCATGGTCGGACGCAGCCCGGAGTACCTCGGCAAGAAGATCGGCATGCCGCAGGTCAAGTGGGCCGCGGCGTCGATCCTCTCCCATCCGTTCGCCGTCCTGATCCCCACCGCGGTCGCCGTCGCCGTGCCGGGGATCCTCTCGTCGGCGATCGGCCCGTACGGCCCCCACGGGTTCACCGTGCTGCTCTACGAGTTCACGAGCGAGTCCGCGAACAACGGGAGCGCCATGGGGCCGATCCACGACGGCACGATGTTCCTCAACGTCGTCGGGGCCCTCGTCATGCTCGTCGGCCGCTATCTACCGATCCTCGCGATGCTCGCCATCGCGGGCTCCCTCTCCGAGCAGGCCCCCCACCGGCCGGGCCCCGGGACCCTCAAGACCCGGTCGGCGACGTTCTGGCTGTTCCTGACCTTCTTCATCGTGACGGTCACCGGGTTGCTCTTCCTCCCCGTGCTCGCCCTCGGCCCGCTCTCCCAGATCGTCGGAGGGCTGTAGGGGATGCCGGATCCGTTCGCCCGGGACGACCTCGAGGCCCGTCATGCGCCCCGGATCAGCCTCCTCGGCGCGCTCCGCCAGTCGTTCGCCCGCCTGGGCCCCCGGTCGATGATCCGCAATCCGGTGATGTTCGTGGTCTACGTCCTCACCCTCTTCACGGCGCTCGTGACCCTGGCGCCGGGCCTGTTCCCGGACATCGCGGGGGCCCACTTCAGCCGGTCGTACTTCCTCGCCCTCACGATCATCCTCTTCCTCACCCTCTGGTTCGCGACGCTCGCCGAGTCGATCGCCGAGGCGCAGGGAAGGGCCCAGGCGGAGAGCCTCCGGCAGATCAAGACCGGCACGAAGGCCCGCAAGATCCTCGCCGACGGGTCCGAGTCGCTCGTGCGGTCCAGCGAGCTCCATCGGGGGGACCTCGTCGCCGTCGGGGGGGACGAGATCGTCCCGCTGGACGGCGACGTCGTCGAGGGGGCCGCCGAGATCGACGAGTCGATGCTGACCGGCGAATCGGCCGCCGTCGTCCGGGAGAGCGGGGGCGACAAGACGAGCGTCCTCGGGGGGAGCCGGGTCCTCCGGGGGACAGTGAAGGTCCGCATCTCGACGGACCCGGGCGGGAGCTTCCTCGACCGGATGATCCGCTTGGTCGAGGGCGCGACCCGGGAGAAGTCGCCGAACGAGCTCGCCCTCACCCTCCTCCTCTCGGCGTTCACCGTGAGCCTTCTCGTCGTGCTCCTCACCTTCGAATTCACAGTCGACGCCTCGCGGGCCGTCGTCGTCGACCTCGGGACCCTGGTCGCGCTCTTGGTCTGCCTGATGCCGACGACGATCGGCGGCCTGTTGCCGGCGATCGGGATCGCCGCCGTGAACCGCGTCTCCACGGCCAACGTGATCGCGAAGTCCGGGCGCGCCGTCGAATCGGCGGGGGACCTCGACGTCCTCATCCTCGACAAGACCGGCACGATCACGACGGGGAACCGGATCGCCGTGGAGTTCCTGGCGGCCCCGGGGGTGGAGAAGGCCGCCCTCACGGAGGCCGCCGCCCTCTCGAGCGCCTACGATGACACGCCGGAGGGGCGGTCCGTGCTCCGCCTCGCTGTACGGCGGGGGGTCGCCCGTGAGGGCTTGCGGCCGAACCTCCAGAAGGTCCTGCCGTTCACCTCGGAGCGCCGGGTCTCGGGGGTGGTCCTCGCGGACGGACGGGAGATCCTGAAGGGCGCCACGGCGTCGATCGCCGCGATCACCGGACCCCTCCCCGATGTCCTCGAGCGGGCCGGGCGGGACGCGTCGGCCCAGGGGATGACCCCGCTCGCCGTGGCCGAGGGGGCGAAGGTGCTCGGGCTCATCCTATTGAAGGACGTGGTGAAGCCAGGGATCCCCGACCGGCTCCAGGAGCTTCGATTGATGGGGATCCGCACGATCATGTGCACCGGCGACAACCGGGTGACCGCGCGGGCCATCGCGAAGGAAAGCGGGGTCGACGAGTTCGTCGCCGAGGCGAAGCCCGAGACGAAGCTCGAGCTGGTGAACCGGGAGAAGGCCGCGGGCCGCCTCGTCGCCATGACCGGCGACGGGACGAACGACGCCCCCGCCCTCGCCCGGGCCGACGTAGGTCTCGCGATGAACAGCGGCACGTCCGCGGCGAAGGAGGCGGGCAACATGGTCGATCTCGACAGCGATCCGACGAAGATCATCGAGATCGTGTCGCTCGGCAAGCAGCTCTTGATCACCCGGGGGGGGCTCACGACGTTCTCCGTGACGAACGACGTCGCGAAGTACTTCGCGCTCCTCCCCGCGATCTTCGTCGGGGTGAGCGGCGTCGGCTTCT
>DASYZN010000180.1:0-9679 GCA_035946105.1 Thermoplasmata archaeon
CGCTCTCCCTCACGTTCGTGACCCAGCGGCCGATCGTCTACGTCGGGACCGGTCAGGGGTACGCGGACCTCGGGCCGTTCGAAGCCGACCGGATGGTCGAACGGCTGTTCGCCGAACCCGGGGGCCCGTGACGGCGCGGCTCGATCTCGTGCTCGTCCGCCCCAAGGAGGACGGGAACGTGGGGGCCGTCGCCCGGGTCGCCCGCAACTTCGGCGTCGATCGACTGGTGCTCGTGGCGCCGAGGGCACCGCTCGGCCAGGAGGCCCGCCGGCGGGCGATGGGCGGGCTGCGCATCCTCACGTCGGCCAAGATCGTGCCGACGTTCGACGAGGCGATCGAGGGAGCCGACCTCGTCGCGGGCACCTCCGACCTCGTCACCGGACGCTCGACGGCCTACCTGAGGCGATCCGTCTCGGCCGACCGCCTCGGCGAGCTCCTCCGGCCGTTGGAGGGACGCGTCGCGCTCGTCTTCGGGCCCGAGGACAACGGACTCGGCCGTCACGAGCTCGAGCGCTGCGACCTCCTGGTCCACGTCGGGGCGAGGCGCGACTTCCCGACGTTGAACCTCTCCCATGCGGTCGCGATCGTCCTCTACGCCCGCCAGCGCGCGCAGGGTCCGGACGACCCGGAATCGACGCCCGCCCCGGATCCCGTCGGACTCGACGGCGTCGGGAAGGAGATCTTCCTCGGCCGGCTCTCCGAGCTCCTGGCAAGGACGGGCTATCCGGCGCACAAGCGCCCGGGGATGGTCCTCTTGTTCCGACGGGTCCTCGGAAGGGCCGTCCCGTCGGAGTCGGAGATCCGCATGATGCTCGGCTTCCTCAAGAGCGTGGATCGGTCGATCGGGAGACGACGATGAGCGAGGGGATCGAGTGGCTGAGGGTGCGGGGCATGGGACGGGAGCGGTTCGCCGGCCACCTCGCCGACTTTCTCGAGTCGATCGGCTATTCCGTCGAGCGGAAGGAGGTCCCCGATCCCCCGGAAAGCCGTCTCACGGCCCGCCTGACCCGCCAGAACCCGGCGGTGCCTGAGGGGGCGAAGTCGCTCGAGTTCCGCCTGTCACCGACGAGCGGGGGCGCTTCGCTCACCTGGGTCGCTCCCCCGGAGATCGAGGGCGCCGATCGGGGGCGGGTCGACCGGCTCGTCCGGGAGATCGCCGCCCACCTCGAACGCAGCGTGCTCACGGAGAGCCACGCGACGGCGAAGGTCTCGAGGGCGCCGGACGCCCGGCTCCCGTGGGAGCCCCCTCGATGACCGGGCGCGGCGGGGCATCCTTATAATCCGAACCAAGGTGGCCCTCCGCCCCGATGACCGAGTCCGCGTACCGCTACATGGCGGATTCGTTCCGCACCACCCTCGGGGAGGAGGGCCAGGCCCTCCGCCACGAGCGGCTGCTCACCTGGCGGCGGGACCACACCGTCACCCGGCTCGAGCATCCGACCCGGCTCGACCGGGCGAGGGCGATCGGATGGCGGGCGAAGAACGGCTACATCCTGGTCCGGGTCCGCGTCCGCCGCGGCGGCCAGCGGCACCGGGCGATCATCGCGGGCCGGCGCCCCAAGCGCAAGGGGATCGCCCGCATGACCCTCGCGAAGAGCCTCCAGAGGATCGCCGAGGAGCGCGCCCAAAAGCACTACCCCAATCTCGAGGTCCTCAACTCCTACTGGGTCGGCGAGGACGGGAAGGAGAAGTTCTTCGAGGTGATCCTGGTCGATCCGGACCACCCCGAGATCGTCTCCGACCCGAGGATCGCCTGGATCGGCGCGCCATCGCAGCGGGGGCGGGTCTTCCGCGGCCTCACCCGGGCCGGGCGCGACGGCCGCGGGCTCCGCTGGAAGGGAAAGGGCGCCGAGCGGATGCGCCCGTCGAGGGCCCGGAACCGGCGGGACATCCGACGGACCCAGACCAAGGTCATCCCGTAGGGCCGCCGCGCGCCCGCGTCGGCCGGGCCGTGGGGCCCTCCGAAGGCGTCCGCCCGATCAGGCGGAGGTGCCCGAGAGGAAATGGTCGAGCGGAGCGCCGGAGCGTTCGGCCATCCGACGCGCCCAACCGAAGAGCCCCTCCACGTGGACGAGCTCCCCTCGGAGCACTCGGGCGAGCCGGCGGCGCCACTCGAGGTCCAGTTCGACCGGGCCGCCCTTCAGGAAGTCGGCGAGGCGTCGGGCGATCTGGCCGCCTTCGAGGTCCCAATCCGTCAACACGATGACCCGGTCGGCCCCCTCGAGGAGCCGCTGGGAGGTCGAGGCCAACCGACGACCCTGGTGGACGAGCACGATCGTCCCCGTGACCCCGAGCCGCCGCAACGCGGCCCGGTCCCGATCGCCCTCGACGACGGTCCGGGTCCCGGGCGAACGGCTTTCGTCGAGGAAGCCGGACCAGAGCCGAACGAACTCCTCCCAGACCTCGGCCTGGGATTCCCGGGTCACGGTCCCTCCCTCCCGGATCGCCGGCGGCCGAGCGACGCCCAGCGTCCGGGGGGGTCCGAAGACCTATAGCGTCCCCACCCCCCTCGGGGGCCGAGCTCCCGATGCCCGACCACTACACGCTCCTCCTCGAATGGCGCCGGTCGGAGGCGGCCGCGCGCGGCCTCGCGAAACTCCCGCACGACTTCTACCCCGCGACGACGGCCTACTTAGCCGAGATCCGCCGGACGTACGAGTCCGAGCTGAGGGAGAACCCGTCCGGTCGAAAGGGCGAGCTCTCCCGCCAGACCTACCAGAGGGCGGGCCAGGTCGCCCGGGACATCGTCGAGGCGCGGATGACGAAGATCCTCTCCCAGGCGTTCCAGGCGAGCGTCGGTGGGGCGAAAGAGCTGCCGAACTCCCTGCCGGAGGAGCGGGCGCTGTTCGAATCGATCGTCGGCGTCCTGGGCGCCCACCGCGGGACCGTGGCCCCGTTCCTCACGCCGCTCCCGTCGACCGGGGAGGCGCCCGCCCGGGCGCCCGTCGGCGCTCCCGCGAAGCCCGCGGCGCCGCCGGCGGCCGCGCCGGCCGTCCCCGCCCCGCCCGCGAAGAGCTTCGTTCGGATCGTCCGGGAGAGCCGGGCGATGGAGATCGGCAGCGAAACCCTCGACCTCCGCAAGGAGGACCTGCTTAGCCTGCCGGAGGCGTCGGCCCGCCTCCTCGTGGACGGGCGGATCGCCGAGCGCGTCGAGAGCCGCGACCCGCCCTGACCGGTCCCGGCGCGCCGGCGTCCGCTCCCTCGGAAGGGGCGGTCGGGGGGTCTCGCTCGGGACCCGCGGTCCATTCGAGGGCCGCGAATCGCTCGAACCCGAGGAGCAGGCTCTTCACCGAAAGGCGAAGGCGGACGCGCGCCTCCTCGTCCGGGGCCTCGCGCTCCGCCGCGTTCAGGAGGCGCTCGATCCCCCAGGCGACGAGCGCTTCCCGAAGGGGTCGGACCGATCGTTCGCGCAACCCGGCGTGCCCGGCCGCCGATCGAAGCCGCGTCCAGTTGAGGAAGGCGCTCAGATCGGCCGACCCGGGCCGATCGAGCGGATCGGCGAGCGCCCGATGGTCCCGGACCGCGGCGAGCGTCCCGTCCGGGTGCGCCCGGACGAGCTCGTCCTCGTTCATTCCGTAGTCGATCACGAGCAGGCTCCCCTCGACGAGGTGGTCGGCGACCTCCCGTACGGCCGCTTCGGCGCAGGCCGTCTCCTCGATCCGTTGGCCCTCCTCCGCCGAGGGCCGCGCTCCCGAGGCCGTGGGTCCCACCGGCTCCCCCTCGGCCCAGACGAACCGATCCCCTTCGGGGCGGACGCCGAGCTCCCGCCACGCCTCCCCCCGTCGGACGAGGCGACGGAACGGGAGGGCGTCGAGGAACTCGTGGGCGAGCACGACGCCGGTGAAGGGGCCGTCGGAGCCCACGTCGTCGGAGACCCGGACCTCGACCCGACCCTCCTCGGCGACGTCGGCGAGCGCCTCGAGGGCCCGGTCGCGCAAGGGGCCCGAGCGCTCCACGAGGACGTAGTCGATCGGCGCCGGGTCCGGGATGAGCTTCCGCAGGGCGCGGAGCAGGTCGACCGCGAGCCGCCCGTCGCCGGCGCCGAGCTCGACGAGCCGGAACCGACGGGGCGCCCCGAGCCGGTGATGTTCGCCGGCAACCCAGGCCGCGAGGGCGCGCCCGAAGAGCGGGGTGAGCCGCGGCGCGGTGTAGAACGCCCCTCCGGGCCCGAACGACGCGAAGGGTCGGGTGTAGAATCCGACGCCGGCTTCGTAGAGGGCGATCTCCATGAACCGATCGAACCGAAGGAAGCCGCCGGGGCCGGCGGCCTGTCGGAGCCGCTCGGCGACCCCCTCGCCGAAGTCGCCGGTCGGCGAAGCTCCCCGCGTCCCGTTCGTCCCGTCAGTCCCCGGGGCCGTCATGGCACGGGAGCGTCGGGGCGCCTACCCGATGTAGCCGAGGTCCTCGCGGCTCGCCGCCGAAGGCTCCGAGGGCTTCTGCTCCGCCTCGTGGATCTTGAGCGCGATCCGGTCGATCTCCTTCGCCTTCGCCTCGAGGTCCGAGAAGTCGACCTCGAGGCCGAGCACCTTCGTCAGGATCTTGAGGACGGCCTCGGCGCTCCTCGGGTCGACGAAGTAGCCGCTCGTCTCGCCCATCAGGCAGACCCCCTCCATCCCGTAGAGTCGTCCGAGCCCCAGGAAGAGGCCGCTCGCGCCGATGAGGCCGCCGCCGGGATCGTTGCGGGAGAAGACGACGCCGTGCTTCTCCATCGTCTTCACCGCGTCGACGGACGTCGCCGCGCCGAGGACCCGGGGGCGCTCCACGACGTGGCCCTGGGCGAAGCCGGCGAGGGTGTAGACCTGGCGGGTGCCGAGCTTCTGGCAGAACTTGAGGACCTGGTCCGTGAGCTCGTACTGCCCCTCGTTGCCGATCCCCTGGTAGTCGCCGCCGAGGATCAGTAGGTCCCGCTCCCCGGCCCCTTCGGCCCGCCGGTAGGAGAGGTCGTTGGAGACGAGGCGGATAACGCCCTCCTCGCTCACGTAGACCTGGGGAGGGAAGAACTTCGAGTAGATCGTCGCGAGGGGCTTCGCCCCGACCTTCTCCTTGAGGTAGTCGGCGGCGAGCTTGCCGACGTGGCCGACCCCGGGCAGCCCTTCCACGAGCACGGGGTTCTTGAGGGTCACCTGCTCGAGCACGCGGATGTGCACGTCGTCCATGGGGCCCTCGGTCCCTTCGAGTCCGGTCGTCGTATTAACCCCTCCGTGGCGCCGAGGCGATCCGGTGGCGCCGACGTCAGCCGGGCCGTTCGGCGCCGAGCTCGAAGCCGTGGGCGCCGATCCGCAGCACCGCCGTGCGCTTCTGCTCCGGATGGTTGCGGACCTTTCGGACGGCGAGCCGATGCTCGAAGCGGTCGCCGGCGGGCACCGTGGTCAGCTCGACGACGATGTCGGCCATGTCCTCGAGGAGCCCCGAGACGCGGCGCTCGTGGATCTCCCCGTGGACGACCAGGAGGGCCTGGCCCCCGAAGCGCTGGGCCCGATGGCGGGACTGCCGGGCGACCGTCATGACCTCGGCCAAGTCGAGGACCTCGAGGAGGAAGTCGAGCGAGTCGACGACGAGCCGGAACGGCCGGTCGAGCTGGGCGATCTCCGAGACGATGCGGTTGCCGAGGTTGTAGGAGCGGGTCGGCGGTCGCGGCTCGGCCGGGCTCGAAAGGTCGGAGAGGGTGAGGCCCTTCTCGCGGACCCGGGAGACCTCGAGCCTACGGGAGAGGACGTGGCGGAAGTACTCCTCTTGCAGGTTGAGGATCCGCACGGCCTTCGCCTCCCAGCCGAGGCCCTGGAACGTCGCGGCGACGTCCTCGCTGCGCTCGTAGGTCGTGTAGTAGAGGGCCGGCGCCGCCTCGCTCGCCTGGTGGGCGAACTGCTTCGCGAAGAGCGAGGTCTCGGTGTCGCTCTGCCCGATCAGGAGGGCGAGCCAGCCCTTCGGGAGGCAGGGGGCGAGCTCCCCATCGAGCTCGGGAAGGCCGAGGACCGGCCCTGGGAGGACGGCCACGGGGCGCCGGTCAGCTCCTCGGCCGAACGACATCGATCGTCTCGTCCACGATCAGCCCCACCATCTGGTCGAGGTCGCTCGCCGCGTCCTCGGACACGATCAGGAGGAGCGAGAGCACCTGGTGGCTCTTGAGATTGTTCACGAGGATGTGGAAGAACTCGTGGAGGAGCTCCTTCGGGTTGTGGATGGCGAGCGAGTTCACGGAGTCGATGATCAGGATCTTGCGGCCGCCGGTGTGCCGGCGCAGGAGGTACTCGATCCTCAGCATGACGGTCTCGAGCATCCTCGGGCTCTCGATGTACGTCGCGTTCGGCAGGGGATCGCGGTAGTTCATCATCGTGTGGCTGATCGCGTCGACGAAGGCGATCCGGTCGGGGCCCACATCGAGGGCCTGAGCGATCGACCAGACGAGCTCCGCCGGGTTCGTGACGGAGACGTAGATCGTGTAGGCGTCCTGGGCCCCGCTCGCCTCCTTGAGCGCCGCCTGCAGGACGGCGAAGTAGTCGTCGGCGTACTCCCGTGGGTTCAGACGGACCGCCACCGCGGCGGCCTCCGGGAGCTTGCGGAGCCGCTCCCCGATCTCGAGGTCGGTCGCCACCTTGCCTATCCGCCTTCCACCCGGTGACCCTTCAGATGGGGCGCCATCAGGAGCCCGATCGGGGTGAGCTCCATGACGTACTGGGCGCGGGAATGGGCCGTCCCCCGCATCTTGACGACCTGAAGGACCCTCAGGATGTCCCCCTGCCTCGAGGCGTTGCCGAGGAGGATGACCCCGTCGACGATCGCCTCTTCGACCCCGTGGGACGAGTAGCGTCCCTCCGCGGGGGCGACCTCCGAGATGAGGATCGTGGTGCACCCGAGGCGGTTCAGGCCTTGGCCGAGGCTCAGCATGAAGTCGCGGATCCGTTCGTCCCGGCGGATCCGGTAGCCGACCGACGTGAGGGAGTCGAGGACGACCCGCTGGGCCTTGAGCTCAGCGACGAGATCGAGGATCGATCGGGTGAGGAGATCGATCTCCTCGACCGTGAGCTCTTCATGGTCGAGCCCCAGCCGCTCGTAGATCACCGGGAGGTCGACGAACGTCAGGAGCCCGTCGTCGACATGCTCCCGGTGGAAGAACTCGAACGAGACGAGGTTCTCGATGAGCTTCGAGGACGCCTCGGTGACGGAGAGGAAGAGGGAACGTTCCCCCCGTTCGGCCCCGCGGACCAGGAACTCGAGGCTCAGGGTCGTCTTGCCCGTGCCGACCGAGCCGGCGAGCAGGACCATGCAGCCCTTCGGGATCCCCCCGTTGAGGACGTTGTCGAGACCCTCGATGCCGGTGACGCAGCGGTCCCGGGACCCCTCCCGGCCCCCGAGCACCGGGTTCGGCGCCGCCTGCATGGCCGAAAATGGTGTTCGGCCCCCCTATAGGCATTGTTATTGGGAAGTACGGACGACCTCGCCCTCCACCTCGCGCCAACGGGCCGTCGCAAGGGTCCATTCCCCCGCGTCGATCCCCCCGTCGAACACCGTTTCGAGCGCCCCCTTTCGGAGCTCCCAAACACGCCCGTCCGGACCCTCCCGAAGCGGTCCCAGGGCACCCACCCGGCTGAGCAGGGTGCCCGCGGCACGAACCAGCGTTCCCCCGGGATCGAGCGTCCGTCGGAGGGGCTCCAGGGCCAGGATCATCGGCTCGTCCGGGGCGCGGACCGAGGCCCCGGCCCATAGTACGAGCAGGAACGACCGAAGTCCGGGGTCGAGAGGCGCCCCGGGGCGCAGGGGTGCTGGGGCGTCCTCCGCTTCGCGCGGCCAGAACGCTCGCGCGACGTCGAGCACTTCCTCGAGGCGGAGGTTCGCCCCCCGCACGGGCGGGGGGTCGGGGACGCTGACCCAGCGGATTCGTTCGCCCTTCCCTCGCAGGTAGAGCGCGTGCCCCCTCGGGAGCCCGAGCAGCTCCTCCTCGGCCACCGAGGGCACCCAGCGATGGATCTCCCGGGCGTCGTCCGGGGATCCTCGGAAGAGGACGAAATCGCTCGCGTTGGTCTTGGCCGCCTCCTGGACCTCCTCGGGCAGCGACGCGATCGCCTGCGTCGCCATCCAGAGGTGGACGTTCATCCGCCGACCCAGGCGTAGGATCTCGGCCGCGGCCTCGTGGGCGTACCATTGGGCCTCGTCGAGGACGAGGACCGTCTTGGGTGCGGTCGGACGCGCCAGGAGGGCCGACCAGGCGAGCGCGAAGAGGACGCTCAGGAGGTAGCGGGCGGTCGACTCCCCCACCTCTTGGGCCTCCCCGGAGATGACGGCGATCCGATCCCGGGCGACCCAGCCGGAGACCGAGGAGGCGGCTTCGGCCCGGCAGAGGATCGACCGGAGCACGGCGTTGCGACCGACCTCCCCCAGCAGGCGTCGGGCCCCCTCGACCTCCTCCGGGTGCTCTAGGACCCGGTCCCGGAGCGCCCCGACGGCCTCCGTCGCCTCCGCGGGGATGCCTCGGGGCCTCCGATCCGGTTGCGAGAGCAGGCGCTCGGCTTCGAGCAGGGTCCCGTTCGGCAGGGCGGAGGCAGCCCGCAGGGCGAGCTCCACGACCTCTTCGATCCGAGGACCCCAGAACGGCGTGTCGGCGAACCGGGCGACGCGGACCCGCCGAAGGACCCCGACGAGGTCAAGGAGCGAGCGGTCTCGACCCCCTGGGGGCGAGGGGCCGATCGGGTGGATCGGTGCGAGGGCGTTCACTCCGACGGGGGACCGGGTCGGTGAAAGGTACATCACGCGATCGGCGGCGGAAGCGGGAAGCCGTTCGAGGAATCGTCGAGCGGTATCCCCGAGAGGGTCGAAGAGGAGCACCCCCGCCGACGCCTGGGCCTGGAGCGCCAGCCGCAACAGGAGGTTGGTCTTCCCGGTCCCGGTCTCGCCGAGGACGAGCAGATGTCGTCCCTCCGAGCGGGGCATCCACAGGATCCCCGGATCCCGTTCCGAAGACCGCCCGATCGCGAGGGGGACGCCATGGCCCGGACCCCGGTCGATCCCGGCATCGAGGGGGCAACTCGGCCTCGGGAACAGCATCGCGACCTCGGCCTCCGAGAGCCAGGTGACCGAAGGGCCTCCCCCGAACACCGATCGTCGAGGACGGATCCGGAAGCCTCCGCCCCCATCGCGTTTCGAGGCCCCCTCGATGGCGTCGAGGAGCCGTCGTCCGGCGCCGCCGTTCCCGAGATCGGTTCGACCCGAGACGGTCAGCCGAACGGTCCACCGGGCACCCTGTCGGCGTTCCTCCAAGCGGTCCGATCGGTCCCGGGCGGCCCGGGGCGGGGCGGAAAGTCTCCACCCCGGAGGTTGGGGGAGGAGAGCCTCGCTGCCCCCGGGATCGAACGAGGCGGTCGAAGGGCCGAGCGCCTCGAGCTGCCAGTGGAACCTCCACCCAGATCCCGCGCTGCGCAACAGGGGGATCACCGATTCGATCCACGGGGGCGATTCGTCGGAAACGCTTGGGAAGGGCGCGAGGGCATCCGGGTACGGCTCGCCGTACCCCAGCTCACGGTCAACGGTCGACGGGGCCGGCTCGAAATCGGGCACCCACTCGGCTTCTCGATAGGCCCGGGAGAGGGACTCCGAGATCCACGTTTCCCAGCCGGGCGCGTCCGATTCCAGGTAGATCCTGCCAGACCGTCCCGTGGTCCAAATCCAGTGGATCACCGAGGGAGTG
>DASYZN010000181.1:0-11813 GCA_035946105.1 Thermoplasmata archaeon
CTCCTCGGCCTCTCGAACCCGTCCTGGGCGGTCCTCGCGACCCTCCTCTTCAACGCCCTGGTGATCCCGCTCATGGTGCCCGTCGCCCTGCGGGGCGCCCCGTTCCGCCCCCGGACGGCCGTCGAACTCCTGCGGAACAACATCCTCGTCTACGGGGTCGGGGGATTCGTGAGCGCCTTCGCGGGGATCTGGCTCTGCTACTACGGCCTCAGCTACGCCGCCGCGAGCCCCTGGATCGCCCCCGCGCTCTCGGCGATCGGGCACGCTCTCGGGAGCTGATCGGATGGCGAACGGGCTGCCCCGGGTCCCGACCCATCGCTCCGCGCCTCCGGGCCGGCCGTCGGGCTGGGCTCCGGCACTCCGAGCGAGCCTCACGTTCCTCACCCTCCTCGTCCTGCTCGGGGGCGCCGCGTACCCGTATGCCTTGAGCGAGGTCGGCGCGACCCTCACCCCGGGAACGTCGGAGGGATCGCTCGCCCTCTATCCGAACGGCACGGCGTTCGGGTCGGCGCTCCTCGCCGAGAACATCACGAGTCCGGCCCTCTTCTGGGCGAGGGCCTCGCTGATCGGCGACGCCCCCCTCGCCGGGGCCGGCGGAGAGGTCCCCCCGGGCCCGACGGACCCTGCGCTCCTCAACGAGACGCGCTATTTCGTGGGGCTCTACGGCCTCAACGGGAGCCCCGTCCCGATCGACCTCGTCGGCCCCTCGGCGAGCGGCCTCGACCCGGATCTCACTCCGGGCGCCGTCCTCGTCCAGATCCCTCGGGTCGCCCACTTCGGCCACCTCTCCGAGGAATGGCTGCGCGGGTTCGTCAACGCGCGGATCGTCTACCCGATCGCCGGGTTCATCGGTCCCGCGTATGTGAACGTCGTCGCCCTGGACGTGGCGCTCCTCCCGTACCTCCCGAGCGGGAGCACCTACACCTCGGTCCCCCCGTGATCCGTCGGGGGTCCCGCCGAGGGGACCCCGTCGATTGGCAGCCGGCCGCTCGCCGGGCCTACGGAGGGACCGGGTGCCGCCGCCGATAGCGGCGGCCGAGGCTCCAGCCGATGCCGGCGCCGACGATCCCGAAGGCGACGGCGCCCGCGATCAGGAACTCGACGGCCGGCACGGTGGAGCTGAGGTCGAAGAGTCCGAACTGCTGGCCGAGCAGGACGAGTACGATCCCGAGGACGACCCCGGAGCCCGCGCCGCTCGTGAGGGCGCTCACGGGGATTCCCCCTCGGGCGACGTGTCCTCGGGCGCCTCGGCCCCCGCGCCGTCCGCCCCGGTGGGGCGATTCGATGCGGCGGGAGGGGTCCGGGACGGGGGTCGAGGCGCTTTCCGATGGGCCGCCCGGCTCCCCGAGGTGAACAGGGCGAAGAGCTCGTAGGCCGCGATCACGAGGAGGAGGATCGGAATGACCGCCCCGATATCGTATGCCGCCGAGGCGTGGACGAAGAAGTTCTCGTTCCACACCGTGGCGTTGGCCGCGGAGAGCAGGCTCGCCTTCAGCAGGTAGGTGCCCTCCAGAAGGTAGGTGAGCGCGCCGGGCTGCCAGCCCATGACGAACGTCCCGTTCGTCGCCAACCGGGGATTCGATTCCACCACGTCGCGGTTGGCGATCGGGAAGCCGAAGTAGATCATCTGGAGCCTGGCCGTGCTGATGTTGTATCCGCCGGACGGGGTCGACCAATGGTATCGCAGGGTGATCGTGGAGGAGAAGTCGACGGCGAGCGCCGAGGCGTCCGAGACCGCCGAGCGCAGGTCGGCCCCGTTCCACGTGACCGTGACCTGCAGAGGGCCCGGCGATGCCGAGGCGTCGACGGAGAGGTGCGCCCCCCGGGGGACCGCGCCCAGCGAAGAACCGGATCCCGAGAGGAGCAGGATCGCCACGAGTGCGAGGGAACCGACGATCCGCCCCTCGGCCTTGGCCGATCCTCGACGAAGGCTCACGACGACCCGAACGAGGGCGGTCAGCATAATGAAGCTATCCAAGGCCCGGAAGATCGCCTCGTGCGCGCCCCGGATCGGGTGCTCCTCGATGGGCTCGAGCGAGAGATTCCGGGGGAAACGCGGTCTTGGCCCGCCGTTCCTCAGGGCCTCGGCGAGCGAGGGTGGTCCCGGCACCCGTTGGCGGACGGCGAGCGTTCCGAAGTTCTCGAAGCCCGCGAGCGATCCCTACCGTGGCGGGTCAGAAAGAACGTCGCCGCAAGGCGGAATTGGAGGGCGTGGGGTCGTCCACCGGCGACCGGGCGGCGATCGTTCGGAGGGGAACGGTCCCCTCGATCCCCGCGGGGACCTTGGTGGCGGCTCGCCCACTCGCCAAATAGCCGGCCCGTCTGTCGGAACCGGACCCGAAGGATCATGACGCTCACGAAGAAGGACGTCGCCGTTCCTAAGGCCGCCATCTGCTTCGGCTGCAACCAGCCCTTCGAAGGGAACCCGGTCGGACGGCAGTTCCGTTCGGATCTCCTGTCGCCGTCGTCGCAGGGCGAGCTCGCCGGACTCTACTTCCATCCCGGGCATCTCCTGCGCTACGCCCGTCGGCGGAACTGGACCGCCCTTGCGGAGTTCCTCGAAGCGAACGGCCCGTCGAACTACTGAGCGAGGGACGACGGGCCGGGACAACCGCAGGCGGCCCAGAGGCTGCGGGATCACAGATCCCCCTCCGGTGGGGGCCGTCGCCCCTAAGGGAGCGTGACGATCTTGGCGCCGATCGGTCGGGAGGAATCCTACCGGGCGTCCTCGTCCGTACGCGGCCCCGGCCGCCCGCCTCGTCGGCGGGCGACCGTGGCGCCGACGGCAGCCACGAGGATCACGAGTCCTGCGATCGCCAAGAGTTCGAGCTCGCCGGGAGAGAGGACCGCACCGCTCCGGGCCGGAGGAGGCGTCGAGCTGGCCATGGCGGGATGAACGATGACCGTGACGCTGGCCGAGACATTCGATCCGCCGGCATCCTGGAGGGCGAGCGTCACCGTGTACGTCCCGGTGGGTAGGCCGCTACAGGGAACCGGGGCGGTGCCGGTCGCAACGCACCAGGGCGGGAGGCCGGACCAGCTCACGTTGGTGAGGGTGGTTCCGCCGCTGACCGACGGGGTGAAAGTCACCATCCCGGGTACCGTGAACTGGGACCCCGGGGTCGACAGCCGCACGAGGAGTGGAGGCGCGATCTCGATCGCGACCGGGGCGGATCGCATGCTCGCCCCCGACCGATCGGTCGCAGCGAGGACGATGGAGAGGTTGCCCGGGGTCTGCGGAACGCATCGGGGGGCGGACCCGTTCGACCCAACGCAGCCCGCGGGAAGTCCGAGCCAGACATAGAGGAGGGATCCGGAGCCCCCGGCTACGCGACCGTTGAAGGAGATCGGAAGCCCAGCATCGATCAGGAGCCGGGATGGGACGACGCTGACGGACATCGCGAGGTAGGCAACGAACGTCACGTTGTTCGAGAGCACAGCGAATCGGTCCGAGTCGGTCACCAGAACGCTGACCCGGTAGGCCCCGGCGCCGAGGATCGTGCAGTTCGCCTCCCGGCCGGTGGCGACACAACCCCCGGGGAGCTCGTTCCAGGTGAAGAGCAGGCCCCCGGAGCCCCCGGATTCGTTCGCGCTGAAGAGGGCGGACTCGCCCACGTCCGCGATCCCCCGGGAGGCGTTCAGCCGGACGGTCGGATCCGGGAATACCTCGAAGGCGAGGCCCGTCGCGGCTACCCGCGAACCGTTCGAGTCGGTGACCTGCAGGGTGACGAACGATGCGGTGGCGGCCGCCGGGGCGCAAGTGAGGGTCGAGCTGTTCGTGGTCGAACACCCGGTCGGTAGCCCTCCCCACACGTACGACCTCCAGGCGATGCCCCCCGTCACGCGCGAGCTGAACACGACGATCTGACCGACATCGGCACTACTACCAGAACTCGCCTGGACCCGACCGGCGCTCAGCGGGAAAGGCTCGGCGATCACCACGGCGGCGGACGCTCCCGAGACGTCCCCTTGCCCATCCGTCGCGTACGCTACGAACGTGTAGTTGCCCGGGATGTTCGTGGTGAAGTTGAAGCCGGTGCCCGTGCGCAAGGTGATGAATCCGTTCTCCTCCCAGAGGGTGCGAATCGGGGCTTTCCCGCCGACCGACGAGGTCTGTAGATGGACGATTTGCCCGAGCGCCGGGGTGGTCGTCGAGGCGTTGAGGCGCTCCGAAACGATCGGCACCGGATCGGTCTGGAACCGGAAGCCGACCGAGCTGTTGAGGAAGAGATCGTTCTGTCCAGCGACCCAGTGGGGCCCATACGAGGTGCCCTTCGCCGTGTCCAGGAAGTGGCTCGACGGGTCCGAGGCGCCGATCGATACGTAGTTTCCGAAGTTATCGTAGCAGCGGGTGCCCACGGCATTGTCCCATTCGTCGGACCAGGCGACATAGGCGGTCACGTCGACCCAGCTCGGGAACTCGAAGGTGACGAGCGGCATGTGAGTGTAGTCCGGGCACGCCGAAGCCGTCAAGTTGACGATCTCGGTCATCGTGCCGGTGTAGTAGCCGTTCGAGTTCGCCGACGTCGAGAGCACGATGAACTGGCTGCCGCCCGAGTCGGGCTGCGCCTGACAGACCGGGTTCGAGGTGTTCGCGGTGAGATCGAAGAGGTCCAGGCATGCTTCGCCGAGCGAATCAAACGTCAACACGAGTTGCACCAGGTCGCCTTGGGCGAGGGTCAGGGTGGGATCGCACGTCACCGGGCCGGAGGCCCCGGAACTGTCCCAGACCTCGATCACTTCCTCGAATCCCGAGGCGCACCCCGGCCAATTGTCGGCGACGACGATCTGGTACCAATCCCCGCTGTCGGATAGGGCGTTGAGCTCGTACCCGATGGGATAGAGGCTCGTCACGAGCCGGATCTTCTCCGAAATGGTCCGATCTCCGGTCACCGTCGAGGAACCGTTCAACTGGTCCAACGTGGATCCGATCTGGGTGTAGAATTCGTGGCTGGCGAATGGGGCGGCCGCGGGTTGAAGGGAGCGAGCGATCGGCACCGGATGGAGGGGGGACGACGGGACCGTGGGCGCTCGGATCGACATGGTCCCGGTAGGGGCGTGACGCAGCGGCGCGCCCAGCGTCGGACCGATGGAAGGCACGGGTAGGGGGACCAACATCGCTAGGACGACGATCGCCACGACCCATCGGCACCGCTTCGATGTCGCTCGATCGACCATCATCCAGGGGAGCATCGTCCGTTCCTGAGGGGGTCCTCGACCACCGGTGGGTGTAGGAGAAGCCGCCGGCCCGCCCATATAGATTGACCTAAGAAACGCGGTGTTCGCGGGCCTGCGCCGAGGGGGGGTTTCGCGGGGCGGGACAGGGTGAGAGCGCCTCTCAGGGAGGAGAGGACCGAGTCGTGCTTCGGGGGCTTCGGCTCGCGTTGGAATGGACGTTGCCGCCGTCGGGTTCGATGAGACCGGGAGGGGTCCCCCCGCCGGGGTCCTGGGCGGCCCGCCGGGGATCGAACGGTGCCCTCATCGCCCCCGGTGGCTCGGATTCCACTCTCGCGCCGATGACACGATCCGCGTTCCGGGGGGCGACGCCGGATCGAAGGATCGGACGGGGAACGGAGACGTTCTCGGGCCGGGTCGGATATCCGGCGGACAGGCTGACATTGAGCGGAAGACTGACCCAAGGGCCCAAAGAGATCGGGAGCTGGGTCGGAGGGCCCGGGAGGGCGGTTACCGGTTCGGTGGCGCTGCCCCACCGTTCCAAGCGCGAGAGTCCGGTGAGTCCGAGGGGGACCGAGGCTTCGAGAGGGATGGGCCGCCCAAGCAACCGGTGGGCCACATCGGCCGTCGCCGCCCAAACGAACGGCCCAGGGCGGTAGCGAACGCTGGCCGAGTAGCCTCGGAACGCTTGGACGATGTCTCCGAGCGTGAGGGAGGAGCCCTGACCGCCGCCCAAATCCGTCCACGCCTTGGGCCACAGGAAACCGCCTGCGGTTCCGCGAGTGCTGGGTCGCCCTGTATGGACCCGGAACCTCGGCCGGTCTCTCAACCACCGAATCACGAACGTGTCGGTCGCGAGCTTGGGGGAGTCTAACACGAGATAGAGGGGGACGTCCGGTGGAACGTTGCGATCGACCCCCCGCAGGAACAGCAGGAACTCCTGGCGAGGGTCGTCCGCCGGCGTGGCCGACCCCTTGAGAGCGTAGAGGGCGCGCAGCGCTTCGAGGAGATCGCTCCGAGGAGGCTCGACGGACGCCGAATGGGCGTTCTGGGGTCGAATGGAAGGGGTCGCGGACCGCGGGATCCTCGATGGCGTGTGCGGCTCGGGAAGGTCGTCGAGCAGGACGACGACCGCCCGGTGGATCGGGCCCAGGTAGAGACCGACCACATCGCGGACCTGCTGGCGGATCCTTGCGCGAGGGATCTCCTCCCGAGGCGCGCCCCGGATCGGGAGACCGTGGGTCTGCCAGATCCGGATCACGGTGGCCTGGCTGATGCCGAACTGCCTTGCTAGGCGGCGAGAAGAGACCCGCTGTCCCGGCTCGGTCGGGGGACGGAGACTCGCTTCGACCACCTGGCGGATCAATGCCGCCGAGACCCGGGGCGTCCGGCCGGACCGAGGGGCATCGCTGCGGATCCCCTCCAAACGATGGATGAGGAAGCGGCGCCGCCAGAGGGCTACCGTGCCCTGATCGACCAGAAACTCCCGGGAGATCTCCTGGTTCGTCTTTCCCTGAGCGCAACGAAGAACGATCCAGGACCGCAGCACCCGTTTGGAGGGTCCGTTCGCCTCCGCGCACCAACGATCGAGCTGGAGCCGCTCCGCTTCAGACACCTGGATGGGTGGGGCGACTCGCAAGAGGTTTCGGCCATGAACCTCTCAGATATAAATCTGGGAGGCAGCGCGGCTCACCGAATCTTGTGGGGACTCGTGATTCACTTCCAGGATATCGGGAGCTTCTTGCGACTCAATCCCAAGTGGAAAGATGATGGAATTCTGAATCACGAGGATTGAAGGAATCGTTCTCCGACGATAAAACGGAACAACGCCCTTATAGGTCACCGCTAATGGCCGCGCCCATGCCGGCCAGAGAAAGCGTTCGAGTTCCGATCATGTCCGACCAACTCATGGCGTCCCAAAGGCCGACCAAAGGGGGCCCTCTATGGAGACGGAGCCTCGCCATCGGGATCTTGCTGGTCGCCGTCGTGCTCTCAGGATTGTTCGCGGCGTCGATGGGTTCGCTTGGGCTTCCGCTCCATCCATCGAGCCCCACGGCCCAATCTTCCATCGTGCCGGGACTCCCCGCGAAGAGCGTAGCGCTCTCAGTCCCCAACCTCTTCATCGAGAAATCGTCGGGCGTCGGCGGGTCTCGAGTCGATGTCATCGGTACGAACTTTCAGTCCGTTTCCCTCGTGACGCTCACGTGGGACGGTCGACCCGTGGCCTGTGCCGGCGGTTCGCTTACCACGTCGTCCGCGGGCGAGTTTGTCTGTAGTTTGGTCGTCCCAACTTCCTCGGGAGGGGCCCATCTCCTCCGCGCCGCGGACTCGGCCAGTAGCGCCGATGTGGCCTCGGCTCAGTTCGTTGTCGGTCCTACGCTCTCGGTCAGTCCCGCGTCGGGGCCCGTCGGCGCTTCGGCCGAAGTCCTAGGGTCGGGGTTCCCCATCGGGGCGACCATCACCCTCTCGTTGGGCGGATCTCCCTCGACCTCGTGTCCCGGGGTCGTTGGGCACCTCGGATCCTTCTCCTGTTCAATCACGGTGCCTCCCATGGCCTCGGGTTCGCGGCCGATCATCCCATCCATCTCTTTCGATGGGGTCGCGTCGAACCCGACCGTCTCGGCCAACTTCCAAGTCACCCCGTCGCTGACCCTCTCGGCCGGCTCCGGGCAAGCGGGCGATTCCGTCGTGGCTTCGGGATCGGGCTTCGCGAGCGACTCGCTCGTCGCGATCTCTTGGGGACCCGATTCCACCGCGCTTTGCTCCGCGCGAGCCTCGACCGCGGGTTCGATCTCCTGCCTTTTCATCGTACCCGAGGCCGTGCTCGGATCGCATGGGGTCTCGGCCCATGACGCAGGGGGAGATACCGCTTCGATCGGATTCTCGGTCGGCCCCCGACTCGTCACTTCGAGCGCCTCGGGACACGTCGGCGACCTCGTGTCGATCCAGGGGACCGGGTTCGCCGGCAGCTCCCCCTGGACCGTCCTATGGGATTGGGCCCCCCTGATCCCGTGCGCCTCCTCCTCGCCCGTGACCTCCAACCTCGGCTCGTTCAACTGCAGTTTCATCGCTCCGGCCGCCGGATCGGGAATCCACAGTCTCGCGGCCCGCGACGCGGCCGAGCCCGTCCACCTGCTGACGGCGACCTACCAGATCACCTCCCAGCTGACGCTCTCCTCCTCCTCCGGCCGATTCGGGGATTCGATCACCGTCACCGGCAGCGGATTCGCCTCGGGATCGACCGCCCAGGTGCTCCTTCAGCCTGGAGGCGTCCGGCTCTGCTCCCAGATCACCTATCGCGGGGGGTTCACCTGCGCCGTCTCGATCCCGAACTCGGCCCCGGGGTCCTACGAGGTCCTCGCCAAGGACTCCGCGAGTCGGTCGGACACGGTGGCCCGATCCCTGCTCATCCTCCCGACCCCAACCCTCCTCCTCGCCCCGTTGAGCGGGGCCGTCGCCACCCGGGTAACCGTTCTCGGCACGGGATTCGGGTCGGGGGAGCCGTTCACTCTCACGTGGGACGGGCAGCCCGTTGTCTGCGCCTCCGACGCTCCCCGGACCGATGCCAATGGGAGCTTCTCCTGTTTCCTGTTCGTGCCAGGGGGGGCCCTCGGCGTCCATGAAGTCGATGCCCGCGCCCTCGGCAGCGACCCCACTTCGGCGGGCTCGAGCTTCACCGTCGTCGGAGCGGGCGGTGTTGGGAGCGCACCGGCAGTGCGACCGTTCGCCTGTCCATCGACGGCATTCCCCGACGCGAACTTCGGCTCCACCGGGGGAACGGCGACCTTTTCGGTCTCCGGGGGGAGTGTCACGAGCTCGACGGGCTTCGTCGGGGACACGGTCACGGCCACCCTGACCGGATTCACCGCGGGCTGCACCGTCTACGTGGAGTGGACCTCGGCCGGATCGAGCTGCACCGTCACGGCGACTTCCGGTAGCTTTGGTTGCTCCTTCGCCGTGCCACCGGAATCGCACGGCTCCCACACGTTCACGGCGGATGACTTCGGGGGCAACTTCGTCTCGGCGACGTTCGGGGTCCTGGCCTCTCTCACCCTGAGCCCTTCGAGCGGACCAATCGGAACCATCCTGACCGGGCAGGGGACCGGCTACGGCGCCGCCTCTTCGATCCAACTCTCCGTGGGCTCCACGATCATCTCGGGATGTGCGCCCACCACGGACAGCTCCGGCGGATTCAACTGCACGGGGACGCTCCCCACCGGAGTCTCCGTGGGCTCGAACGCCGTGCTGGCGACCGATGGGGGCGGAGCAGGGAACTCGAACATCAACTCGGTCTCGTTCACGGTAACGACCGCCACGCTCTCGCTGGCCCCCGCCTCCGGGCCGATGGGGACCCTCGTCACCCTCACGGGATCCGGGTTCGCCCCGAGCACGACGTACAACATGTGCCTCGCCTCGTCGTCGTCGGCGACCGGGTGTGCGGCGACCGATCAGTTCACGTCCGACGGCACGGGGAACATCCCTTCGGGGACGACGTTGACGTTCAGCGCGAGCTCGAACCAGTGGGTCGCGATCTCCGAAGGAACCTCCTCGGCGAACTTCGTCCTCTCTACAGCGTTCACGTCGACCACCGCGTCGCTCACCTTGACCCCCGCCGTGGGTCCGTCAGGTACGCTCTATACGGTCACGGGGAGCGGCTACGCTCCGAGCACTTCGTACCTGCTCTGCACCCAATCGACGGCTACCTCGTGCTCGTCGGGCCTCTCCTTCACCACCACGTCGGGTGGGGCGATCCCCTCGGCCACGACGACCACGTTGAGCGGTAGCGCCGGCTCCTCGTTCTGGGACGTCTCCCAGGGGACGGCCTCGGCGAACTTCATCATCTCCGTGACGGCGACCATCACGACGGCGACCCTCGTCCTGAGCGCGACGTCGGGAAGCCCGACCACCTCCATCTCGCTCTCGGGAGGCGGCTACGCCCCGAGCACGACCTACACCTTCTGTTTCGCCTCGAGCGCCGCCGCGTGTTCCAGCGGGTCGACCTTCACCACGGCCTCCGGCACCGGGGGCCAGAGCATCCCCGGTGGCCAGACCTTCACGGTCCCCTTCCGGCCCGCCGGGAGCTACTTCGTCGACATCTCCCAGGGCAGCTCGAACTTCATCCTCTCGGCCGCATTCTCGATCACTCCGTCGATCACCCCCCCGAGCGGATCCGAAACGGTCGGGACGATCATTACCGTGGTCGGTTCCGGATTCGCTGCGAGCTCCGCGCTCACGTTCTCTTGGAGTCCGGGCGCCCAGGCCGTCACCGCCTCGTGCACGCCGCCGGCCGGGACGACGGCGTCCGGAAACCTCTCGTGCACGTTCACGGTCCCTCCCGCCGTCGCCGGCGGACACACCCTGACGGTGACCGACGCGAGCTCGAACACCGCGTCCGGTACCGTCACGATCGCCCCCCATCTCGCCCTCTCCCCGACCTCAGGGATCGTGGGAAGCAGCGTCACCGCCACCGGGAACGGCTTCGCCGGGACCTCGGCCATGTCCCTGGTCTGGGACGGATCCACTCCCCTCGGGGGCTCGTGCGCCTCGACGACGACGAACGCCACCGGATCGTTCACGTGCAGTTTCTCGGTGCCGGCCTCCTCGCAGGGGCTCCACCACGTCGCCGCGACCGACGCGTCCAGCAACTCGCCCGCCTCCCCGAGCGGATACACGGTCGACCCGAACCTCACCGTGACCGCGACCAGCGGATTCGTCGGGGACGGCGTCACCGTTCGAGGGTTCGGTTACACCTCGGGGGCCACGGTCACCGTCTCCTGGACCGGCGCGGTCGCCATCAGTTGCACGCCGAGCACGGTCTCGGCCTCCGGCAACTGGAGCTGCAGCTTCAACGTCCCCGCCGTCGCCCAGGGGACGTACACGATCACCGGGTCCGAGTCGAGCGGTAGCCCTTCCTCGGCCACCGGGACGTTCACCGTGACCCCCCATCTGATCGCCTCCCCGACCTCGGGCCCCGACGGGACCGTGGTCACCCTCTCCGGGAACGGCTTCGCGGCGAGCACGACCTACACCTACTGCCTGCAGACCACGATCACCGCCTGTGGAAGTGGGTCGACGTTCTCGACCTCGGCCGCCGGGGTGGTCCCCTCGGGGACCCTGTTCACCCTCCCCTATTCGACCGCGTCGGCGAGCGATGATTTTGTCGCGTCCATCGCGAGCACGGTCGCGGCGTCGGCCGCCTTCACCGTCACGACCCCGGTCCTGACCCTCACCCCGGCCTCGGGGCCGGTGAACACCTTGGTGACGCTGACCGGCAGCGGCCTCGCCCCGAGCACCTCCTACACGGCCTGCTTCAGCTCGAGCGGGACCGCGCCCTGCCTGAGCGGCAGCACGTTCGTGAGCACCTCGGGCGGCCTCGTCCCGTCGTCGGTGACGCTGACGGTTCCCGCCTCGTCGAACTCGTTCGTCGACCTCTCCGAACTCACGTCGTCGAACTTCATCGTGTCCGCCGGGTTCACGGTGACGACCCCGACCTTGACCCTTAGCCCCGCGAGCGGGCCGGTGAATACCCTCGTGACCCTCTCGGGATCCGGCTATGCCCCGAGCACGGGCTACACCGCCTGCTTCACGGCGAGCGCTTCCTCGGCGTGCGCTTCGGGGACCCTCTTCACGACCACCTC
>DASYZN010000182.1:0-4163 GCA_035946105.1 Thermoplasmata archaeon
GGGCGGCGTCGCCGACGGAGGCGGCGGAGATCGAGGCCCGGCTCAGGGCCGAGTTCGACGGCCGGCAGGCCGTCGTCGCCGCCCGGGAGTCCGAGCTCCACGACCGGATCGGCGAGCTCGAGGGGGAGGTCCGGGACCTGCGGGCGGAGGCGGCGACGATCCGGGACCGCGAGGCGCTCATCGCCGACAAGACGAAGGCGATCCCCGAGGCCGTCATGGAGCAGTTGAAGGAGGTCGAGGCGCGGGAGCGGGAGCTCTCGGTGCGCGAGGACGGCCTGAGGGCGAAGTTCGACGAGATCCGGGCGGCCGCCGACGAGCTCGAGCGTCAGCGGGAGCCGATGCGGTTCAAGGAGCAGCAGTTGGGCCAGTGGGAGCTGCAGCTGCGCACGTTGAAGCAGGCGCTCGAGCTCGAGGCCCGGACGGTCGAGAAGGCGCGCGCGGAGACCGAGCACGCCTCGGGCCTCCCGCCGTCGGAGCTACGGAAGCTCGAGGAGCTGAAGAGCGAGCTCGCGCGGCGGGAGGACGCGCTCAGGAACCGCGAGACCCTTTTGCACCAGCAGACGGAGGAGCTCCAGGGGAAGCTCGCCCAATCGGAGGCGGATCAGATCCACCGGGAGGCGACCGAGGACGCCCGGGAGGTGAAGGCGCCGACCGGCATCCGCCGGTTGGACGACCTATTGTTCGGGGGCCTGCCCGCCGGCACCCAGGTCCTGTTGAACGGCCCCGCCCACACGGGGAAGGAGATCCTCGCGCGGATGTTCGTCGCCGAGGGGCTCAAGAAGGGGATCCCGGCGATCTGGGTCGTGACGGACAAGACCTACACCCAGATCCGCGAGGAGATGACGAGCCTCTTCCCGACCTACCCGAAGGTCGAGCGGGAGATGGTCCGCTACGTCGACCTCTACTCGAGGAGCTTAGGGGTCTCCCAGTCGGAGCCGGGGGTGCGGCTCTTCCAGTCGAGCGACAAGGGGGTCCTCGAGCAGCTCACGGCCGCGGTGAACGCCTACAGCCTCGAGCTGAAAGAGCGGGCGCCGACCTACCGGCTCGTCTTCGAGTCCGTCTCGACGGTGACGGCGTACCTCGACACGACGGCGACGTTCCGCTTCCTGCAGCCGTTCACCGGCCGCCGCAAGCTCGACGGGGCGGTCTCCTACTACACCCTCGAGACCGGCATGCATTCGGAGTCGGACGTCGAGACCCTCGAGCACATGGTCGACGGCTCGATCAACCTCAAAGTGGAGCAGCTGAAGACGTTCCTCTCCGTCCGGGGGATCACCGACGTCCAGTCCCGCGCCTGGGTCGGCTACACGTTCACGAAGCGCTCGTTCTCCCTGGGCTCGTTCTCGCTCGACCATATCCGGTAGGCCACCTCCGGGCCCCCGGACCCACGGTCCCCACGATCGGAGCAAGGCGGGCGATCGCCGATCGGCGCCCTCGGCCGCCGTAGGCTAAATACCCCCGCGGGGTCGACGGACGCTAGGCTAGACCGGGGGGTTGGGCGTCCCCTTATACCCCGAAACCGTCCTCAGCGGGGGTGACAGGTCGGAGCGACGTTCGGGGGAGGGGTCCGTCTCGGAAGGCTCCGTCGAAGCCCTGTTCCATCGGGCCGCGGGCATCGCGACGAGCGCTCGGAGGAGCGCCCTAGCGGTTATCCATCACGGGCACCGGGTCAGGTCCTGACGGGAGCAGCCTTACCGTGACCCGTCGACGCTGGTGGGGTGACGGGGCGGAGGGGCCCCCGAGAACCACGGACCCTTTCCCCGGGCGGCCATCCGACCGGCCTAGCACGACCGGCCCCGGCCGTCCGTAGCCCCCCTCCCACCCCCCGGTTTCCACTGGAGCGCCCCAGCCGCTACGTCCAGCCCTCGGTCGAAGGGTCGACCGCATCCCGCTCCATCCGGGCCTTGCGATCCGGCGGGATCTCCTTCTTCTGTCCTTTCGCGTAGTCGTAGCAGACGACGACCGTCCGGCCCCGGGCGTAGACCTTGGGACCGTCGGGCTCCTTGAACCGGTAGAGGAGCGTGAAGCTCGTCCGGCCGATCGGCCGGGCCGGAGCGACCTCGCCGAGCAGGCTCTCGCCGTAGGCGATCGGGGCGAGGTACCGGCAGCTCGCCTCGGCCAGGATGATGTCGAGCTTCGAGGGGTCGTTCGTTCCGAGGACCGGGAGGTAGTAGTCGCAGCGCAGCGTCTCCATGAAGGGGAAGTAGGCGGCGTGGTTGAGGTGGTTCAAGAGGTCGATGTGGTGGTAGAAGATCGGGAACGTCCGCTGACGGGCCCACGGGCGATCGATCGGCGGTTCGGCCATCGGGGCGGTCGAGCCGGGCGGAGTATTTGGGGACGGCCGGGGGCTTCGGATCCGGCCCACGACGTTCGGCGGCCACCGGCTTCGGGGGGAAGGCGCCCCCGCGGGGGCGGGTTCCATCGGCATCGGGGGGGTGGGGGTCGATGAACGCCCCGCCCGAGGCGTCCGAACGCGACCTCGCCCAGACGGTCGAGGAGGTCCGCGACGCGGTCCGCCGGCACTCGACCCGGTTCGAGCGGGCGATCCCTTTGATCGCCTCGGAGAACCTCCTCTCGCCGTACGCGAAGGAGCTCCTGATCAGCGACTTCCACTCCCGCTACGCCGAGGGCCTGCCCGGCGAGCGCTACTACGAGGGGAACGAGGAGGTCGACCGGGTCGAGCGGATCTGCCTCGACCTCGCCCGGCGGCTCTTCCGATGCTCGTTCGCCGACGTCCGGCCGATCTCGGGGACCGTGGCGAACCTCGCCGTCCTCAAGGCGCTCGCCGAGCCCGGGGATCCGGTCGGGACTTCGAGGCTCTCCGACGGGGCGCACATCTCGAGCGCCTCCTTCGGCGCCTTCGGGCTGCGCGGGGTGAAGCCGGTCTACTACGCCTGGGACGAGGAGCGCATGACCCTCGACGTCCCGAAGACCCGGGCGATCCTCCGCGAGGCGAAGCCGAAGCTCTGCCTCTTCGGGCTCTCCCTCTTCCTCTTCCCGCTCCCGATCGACGAGCTTAGCTCCACCCTGGAGGCGATCGGCGCCCGGGGGTGGTATGATGCGGCCCACGTCCTCGGCCTCATCGGGGGCGGGACGTTCCAGGACCCGCTCCACGAGGGGTGCGAGGTCCTCTCGGCGTCGACCCACAAGACGCTCCCCGGCCCCCAGCACGGCCTCCTGCTCGCCGAGACCCGGGATCCCGAGGTCGAGAAGCGGCTCCGATCCGGCGCCTTCCCGGGGGTGACGAGCAACCACCACCTCCATACGATGGCGGCCCTCGCCGTCTCCCTGGCGGAGCACCTCGCCTTCGGGCGGGACTACGCCCGCCAGGTGGTGGCGAACGCCCAGGCGCTCGGCCAGGCGCTCCACGAACGGGGGTTCGACGTCCTCGCCCCGTCCCTGGGGTTCACGAAGTCCCACACGATCGCCGTCCGCGTGACCAGCGAGGGGGGCGGGGAGGCCGTCGCGAAGCGGCTCGCCGACGCGGGGATCATCACGAACAAGAACCTCCTCCCCGGGGACACAAGCCCGAAGCACCCCGGCGGGATCCGCCTCGGCTCCCCGGAGGTCACCCGGGTCGGGATGCGGGCGCCCGAGATGGCCCGGATCGCGGGGCTCTTCGACGACCTCCTCCACAAGGGCCGCCCGATCGACCAGGTGCGCGCCGACGCCGAGGCGCTGAAGCGCGACTTCACCGGCGTCCGCTACTGCTTCGGGGCCGGCGAGGCCGCCTACCGGTACTACGACCTCGTCGGCCACCCGCCGTAGGCCGGTCGCTACGGCGGATCGGATCCGCCGGAGGCGTCCGGGGGCGTCCCGTCGTCTCCTTCCAAAACGTCCCGGCGGGCGAGGGCCGCCTCGAGGACGTTCGGATCGACCTCGACCCGAAGCGGCTTCGGCGGCTCGGGGGGCGAAGCCCGCCGGAAGACCGGCCGTCCGTCGGGGGCGATCGAGGCGGCGAGGAGGCCCTCCGTGACGAGCGCGCTCACCCACTCCGCGAGCTCGGAGGGGTCCGGAGGAGGACCGTCGAACCCCTCGGCGATCTCGGCCAGGGAGAGCGCGCGGTCTCCCGTGACCCGGGCGAGGACGTGGGCCCGCCCCTCGGCGAGCCTCCGCAGGCCGTCCTCCACCGCGCCGGCGGTCTCGGAGGGCGGGGGCGCCGG
>DASYZN010000183.1:0-5948 GCA_035946105.1 Thermoplasmata archaeon
CGGACGACGGTCCCGGGCGGCGTCGCGCACGGCGGCGACCTCGGCCCGGATCGGTTCGACGTCGAGCCCGACCGTCGCGAGATCGTTGATGTCCGAGAGGACCTGGCCGAGGTCCGTCGACGGCCGAGGGCTCGCGCTCGCGATCGCCTCGAGGCTCGGGGCCTGGATCATGCGGGTGTCGCGGGAGATCGTCGTCGCGAGGTCGATGTCGAGCCCCGTCGAGGAGATCCGGTACGGGCGCAGGCGCACGTCGTGGGGGCTCCCCCGGAACTTCTCGACGCCGATCGCGCGGACCGTCCGCCCCTCGAGCTCCCACCGGAAGAGGCGGATCTCGCCCCGGGCGAGGAGCCGCTCGGCCGTCTCGACCTCCTCGACCGGCGACTCCACGGTGAGCAGCGTCGTGATCCTCAGGTCGGAGAGGAACCTCAGGAACGTCTGGGCGCCGACCGTCTCGTCGATCCCCTTCATGCAGAAGTACTGGAGGGCCGTCAGGGAGTCGATCACGAGCCGACTGTACTTCCGCCGGGCGATCTCCATCTTGAGCGTCTGCTCTAGGGCGGTGAAGGTGACCTCGACGCTGACGAGGTCCTGGGTCTTGCGGATCTCGTCGCCGACCTCCGCGAAGGGGACCGCCGATCGGACGGCGGCGATGTCCTTGAACGGGGCCCGTTCGTAACGCATCACGTCGGGGATCGCGTCGAAGACGAACACCTGGTCGAGCTCCGGGAGCAGGGCGCGGTGGTTCACCCGCATCTCGTTCGGGGGATCCTCCAGGGTGACCAGGAGGACCTTCTCCCCCCGGCGAACCCCCTCGCAGAGGAACTGGAGGGCGAGCTTCGTCTTCCCGGTGCCGGACGGCCCGACGATCAGGTACGGCCGGTTGCCGACCAGGCCCCCGTTCAGGATCTCATCGAGGCTCGGGTTGCCGGTCGGAATCCGTCCGCCCGGGACGGCCGCTTCGGGCTCCGGGTTCGGCATATCGGGCGGGCCTCCCGCCGTCGGGATTCCCGCCCTCCGATGGTCGCCCACCCCTCATAGCGCTTTGCTCCTTCGCCGGCAATTCACGAGAGAAACGGCCTTCGGACGACGCCGCGGGGCAAGAGGAGATATACCGTGCGAGGGACGGCGGAGCGTGCCGATGGCCCCTCCCTCGACGGCCGCCCGGATGCGGGAATTTGCCCTCGCGTTTCCGGCCCAGCTCGCCGAGGGGTTCCGGGCGGCCCGCGAGGTCGAGAGCCGGCTGCCGAGGACGAGCCGGGCCGCCACGGTCGTCGGCATGGGAGGGAGCGCGATCGCCGGCGACCTGCTCGCCGGTCTCACCGACCTCGAGACCGAGCTCGCCCTCACCACCCACCGCGGCCCCCGGCTGCCGGGCTTTGTCGGGACGCGGTCGATCGTCCTCCTGGTGAGCTATTCGGGCAACACCTGGGAGACGCTGTCGGCCTACGAGGAGGCCGGTCGGCGGCGGGCCCTGCGGATCGCCGTGAGTTCGGGGGGCGACCTCGCGGATCGGGCCGAGCGCGACGGGGTCTCGCACCTGCCGTTGCCCGGCGGCATCCCGCCCCGGGCCGCGATCGGGTTCCTGCTCGGGGGCCTGCTCGGCCTCCTCGATCCGTGGTTCCCGGAGGCGAACGAAGCCCGCCTCGCCCGGGTCACGCGGCGATTGGCCGCCCGCCAGTCGGCCCTGGCCTCCTCCCGGGGGGGACCGGCCCGGCTCGCCCGTCGGATCGGCGGCCGATCGCCGTACGTGATCGGGGCGTCCGATTTCGCCGCGGTCGCGCGACGCTGGGCGAGCCAGTTCGAGGAGAACGCGAAGCGCCTCGCGCAGTACGACACGATCCCCGAGCTGCTCCATAACGCCCTCGTGGCGTGGGACGCCCTCTCGCCCGAGGAGGCGCGCCTTCGGATCGCCCTGCTCCTCGAGCCGCAGCTCGCCCATCCGGGGAATCGGGCCGCGACCGACTTCCTGCTCTCGGTACTGCGCCGGCGTGGCGTCGGGGTCGAGCGGGTGCGCTTCGAGGCCGACGATCCCCTCGAGGGGATGCTCTCCGCGGTCTCCTTCGGCGACCACACGAGCCTCTTCCTCGCCGAGGCGGGACGGGTCGATCCCGCCGAGGTCCAGGTGATCGACCGCTGGAAGCAGAGCCTCGCTCGCCCGGGCCGTCCGGCGTCGGCACGGTTTTATGGAGCCCGACGCTCGGAAACCGGGGTGCTGAGGTAGCCTAGCTCGGCCAAGGCGCCAGATTCGAGATCTGGTGATGCGTATGCATCGCGGGAGTTCAAAGGGGGGGGACGGACCCACCGACCCCCCGGAAGCTCTCCCCCTCAGCGCCACCCGCCGGCCCCTCGTCGACGTGGCGGTCGAGCGCGGGGGCCGCTCGACGGAGCGGTCGATCCCGCTGGAACCCGACGACACGGTCCGCACGGTCCTCGGGCGCGTCGGTCTCGCGGCCGAGGGCTGCGCGGTCTTCCGAGGGGGCCGGTCGATCCCGCTCGACGCCCACGTTTCGGCCGGCGACCGCCTCGAAGTGGTCCCGACGTTCTCCGGAGGGTGATCCGACCCTCCCGGCCCTCGAGGCCCGGCGCAAAGACGTTATGGCCACGAACTCGCCTTCATCCTCTGTCCGGGCCGGGCGAACGTGCCGAAGTTAAGCGAGCCGGGCTGCCCGGTCTGCGAGATCCGCTGGGTCCCGGGGACGATCTTCTGCGCCAACTGCGGCTTCCCCTCCTCGCTGCACCAGGACGCCCGGCGGGGCCTCGAAGGACCCGACCCGTACCCCCAGGAGAAGCCCGTGGCCTCGGTGAACCGCACCCCGCCGCGCGCCCGGCTCCCCGAGCCGTCGAGGGAGTCGGAGGCGATCGGACGGCTCGCCGACGAGCTCGAGGCGGCCGCCGGCCTCCTTCGCAAGGTCGGGGGCGACGCCTCGGAGATCGCCTCGGAGATCCGCTCGGCGGCGCTCAACGAGATCGATGGCCGTCCTTCCGAGGCCGTCTCGACCTTGCGGAGCGCGATCGTCCGGACGACCCATCGGACGCGGGAGCAGTTCGAGCGGCGGCTCAAGGAGGTCGATGCCCGGGAGGAGGCCCTCAAGAAGGACGGTCTCGCCGCCGGGGTCGAGGAGAGCACCCGGGAGATCCACGCCGCCCTCGCCGCGGGCCGGCTCGAGGAGGCGATCGCCCCGCTCGATGCGGCGGATGCCGAGGTCCGGCGGCTCGAGGCGGACCTCCGAGGGTTGCGGGCCGCCCTCCGAGAGGCCGAGGAGCTCTTGGGGGCCCTGCGACGCGGGGGCGTGCCGCTCCCGGAGTCGGAGGCGCAGCTGCGCGAGATCCGGGACCGGCTGGGCGCGCCGGGCCCCTCGAGCGCCTCGCTCGAGGCGGTGACGCGCGCCGCGGAGGAGCTCGTGTCGGACGTGCGGAACCGCGCGCCCGCCCTGCTTCGGCAGGAGCTCGACCGTCACGGGGGGCTCCTCGCGCTCTATCCCGATTCCCACCCCTCCGTCGGCCCGGCCCGCTCGCTCCACTCCGAGGCGGCGGGATTCCTGCACGAGGGCCAGGTCTCGGAGGCCTCCCGACGGATCGAGCAGCTCCAGCGGGCCCTCCAGGGGATCGGGCCGGTCCCCGAGACGAGGCGGACGCCCGAACCTGAACCCGAACCCGAACCCGAACCGACCGTCGAGACGGAGGCGCCCCTCCCCGAACCAGAGGCATCGGCCCCCGCCGCGCCCGCCAAATCCGTCCCGATCCAGAACCTGTTGCAGATGGCCCGACTCCTCGCCTCCCGGGTCCGTTCGCTCCCGACGGACAGCGACCTCTCCTACGAGGCCGCCGCCGAGATCCGCGCCGCGACGCAGCTCCTCCGGGAGCGACGGTTCGCCGACGCGGAGGGGACCCTCACGCGCCTGATGCAGTCGCTCGACCGGGCGGCGCTCGAGGAGGGGACGGTGCCGCGATGACGGCGGAATCGTTCGACCGCCGTTTCGAGGGATTCCTCACCCGGGCCCGCACGCTCGAAGAGGACGGCGTCCCGTTCCCCACGACGAAGATCCGCAACCTGGTCGCCCACGCCCTCGCCACGAACAACGCCCCGAAGGCCCAGGCGACGCTCGACCGCGCCGAACGGCTTCTCCGCCACACGTTCGAGCAGTGGTTCCATATCCGGGAACTGGTCCTTCGGACCGAAGCGCTCCGCATGGCGGCCGCCCAGCTGGGGCTCGAGCCCCACGCCCTCGGCCCCGGATCGGGGAGCCCCCGGGAGGTCCTGAAGGCGGGGCCGCTCTCGAGCGCCCTCTTCGAGTCGGCCCGCTCGGTCGCCGTCACGACGACGAACCTGCTCGAGAACGCGATCCCGGCCTACGGGATCGCCGAGGCCCGAAAGCTCGGCGAGACGATCCAATCCGCGAAGCGACGCGGGGAGGAGGTCAAGGAGGCCCAGGCGGCGTTCGCCGCCCTGCTGAAGTCGATCAAGGGCCGCCACGCCGTCGAGCTGGCGAAGCACCTCGCCCAGGCCCGACAGGCGGTCGCGAAGATCCCGAGCGCCCCGGCGGTCGCCGTGCCGGGGACCGACGAGGAGGAGGAGATCTTGCTCGAGGCGCGGATCCTCGCCCGCCGGATCCACCGGATCAAGCGGAACGCCCGCGACGCCCAGAGCGCGGCGCGGCTGATGACCCACGTGCGGGCGGCGCTCTCCGAGGACCGGCGCTACGGTACCCCCCAGGAGGAGATCGAGGAGCTGTGGGACGAGGTCTCCCGGCTCACGATGGAGCACGAGGCGGCGGACGCGCCCGCCCTGCCGCCCGCCCGCAAGCCGCCGGCGAGCGACCCCGGACGTCCGAGCGTCCCCACGGACCCCGGGCGACGGAACCGCTTCCCGCCGCCGGCGATCCCGACCCCGGAGCCCCTCGGCGAGGTCGCGGCTTCGACGGGGCCGTCGCGCCGCCGGACCGCGGTCGAAACGCGTAAATACCTTCCGTAAGTGGCTTATAATACTTGGCTCCCCGGGGCGATCGCGCGCAGCTTCGCGAACGGGATGCGGGCGTCGTCCTCGCGTTCACGCCGTCGGGGCGGGTGACCGTGCGATCGATCGGGCCGGACGCGGCCCCCGAGGGCACGTGGGTCCACGATCCCCTCGGCCGGTTCCGGGGACGGGTCGTGCGCGTCTTCGGTCCGGTGGCGCAGCCGTACCTCGCCGTCGAGCCGACGAAGGTCCCGACCCCGGTCGAGGCGAGCGCGCTCCTCGGGGTCCATCTCCTGTCGGGGGGTCCGCCTCGATGACCCCGGAGGAGGCGACCACGCCGGCGAACGGCACGCCGGCCCGCGCCGGCGACCCCGCCATCGCGACCCGCTGCACGAACTGCGGATCGACCCACCTCACCCGGGACTACGAGCGGGGCGAGCTCGTCTGCGACGAGTGCGGCCTCGTCCTCGAGGAGGCGATGATCGACCAAGGGCCGGAGTGGCGGGCCTTCGACGCCGAGCAGGGCGAAAAGCGCGCGCGCACCGGCGCTCCCACCACGCTCACGATCCACGACAAGGGGCTATCGACCGAGATCGGCTGGAAGAACAAGGACCCGTACGGCAAGTCGATCCCGACCCGCAACCGCGCGCAGCTGTACCGGCTGCGCAAGTGGCAGCGGCGCATCCGGGTCAGCAACGCCACCGAGCGGAACCTGGCCTTCGCCCTGGCCGAGCTCGACCGCATCGCCAGCTCGATGGCGCTCCCGCGCAACGTTCGGGAGACGGCCGCGATGATCTACCGCCGAGCCGTCACGCGCAACCTGATCCGGGGCCGTTCGATCGAAGGCGTGGTCGCCGCGTCGCTGTACGGCAGCTGCCGGCAGTGCAACGTACCCCGCACGCTCGATGAGATCGCGAGCAAGAGCCGGATCGGCCGGAAAGAGATCGGCCGCACCTACCGGTTCATGACCCGCGAGCTCAAGCTCAAGCTCATG